>CALRPK020000201.1:0-4783 GCA_943370015.1 Paracoccus haematequi | reverse complement strand
GGTCGTCTTGATGCAGGCGGCGGAAGAGGAATTGGCGAAAAACAAGGGCGCCATTGTCAACTTCGGCTCGATCTCCTCGCGCGTGGCGCAGACGGGGCGGTGGCTTTATCCCGTCTCCAAGGCCGCGATCCTGCAACTGACGCGCAATCAGGCGATGGATTTGGCCCCCAAGGGCATCCGCGTCAATGCCGTCAGCCCCGGCTGGACATGGTCCAACATCATGGACCAGTTGACCCACGGCAACCGCGCCAAGACCGATGCCGTGGCCGCGCCTTTCCACCTGCTGGGCCGCGTCGCCAACCCCGAAGAGGTGGCCGCGACGGTGCTGTTCCTGTGTTCGGATGAGGCGTCGTTCATCACCGGCACGGATATCTGCGTGGACGGTGGCTATACCGCGATGGGGCCGGAACAGGCCGTGCCCGCGATCCCACTTTTGATGTCCTGACCAACAAAGCCTGAGAACAGGCCAAAAACCAACAGGGAACAGAAAATGAAAATCGCCATCATCGGGGCTGGCTTTGCCGGTCTGACCACTGCGCGGCATTTGCGCGACTTCGGGCATCAGGTCACCGTCTTTGAAAAGGTGCATGACGTCGGCGGGGTCTGGAGCACGACACGGCTTTATCCCGGCGTCTCGACCCAGAACGGCAAGGACACCTATTGCCTGTCGGATTATCCGATGCCGAAACACTATCCCGAATGGCCTAGCGGTAAGCAGGTGCAGGACTATCTGAACTCCTATGCCGATCAATTCAACCTCAAACCCCTGATCCGGCTTTCGACCCCCGTCACCCATGCCAGCCAAGGGGCCGATGGGCGCTGGAGTGTCAGTTTCCAACCCAAGGGCGGGGCCGAGGCGACCGAGGATTTCGATTTCCTGACCATCTGCAACGGCATCTTCTCTGCCCCCGCCGTCCCCGACTTTCCGGGCGCGGCAGAGTTCAAGGCATCAGGCGGCACGATCTGCCATTCGTCGGAATTCCTGAACCGCGACGATGCACGCGGTAAGCATGTGGTGGTGATCGGTTACGGCAAATCCTCTTGCGATGTGGCGGTGGGGCTGGAGCCTGCGGCGAGTTCCGTCACCGTGGTGGCGCGGGAATTGATCTGGAAGATGCCCAAGAAACTGGGCGGGGTGCTGAATTACAAATACCTGTTCCTGACCCGGATGGGAGAGGCGCTGTTCCCCTATATCACCCTGAAAGGTGTGGAGAAATTCCTGCACGGTGCAGGGCGTCCGGTGCGCAATTCGATGCTGGGATCGGTGCAGTCGCTAATCACCAAACAACTGCGGCTGAAGAAACTGAACGCCCTGCCGCGTGGGTCGTTTGAGCGGATCGCCCGGTCGACCGTGTCTTTGGTCACGGACGGGTTCTTTGATCTGGTGGCCAAAGGCCGCATCGCCATCAAGCGCGACACGGCGATTGCGCAACTGCTGGTCGATGGCGGGCGGCGTTACGCCCTGCTGAAATCGGGCGAGAAAATCCCCGCCGATATCGTGGTCTGCGGCACGGGCTGGCGGCAAGAGGTGCCGTTTCTGGATGCCGATCTGCAGGCCCGGATCATGGACCCGCGCGGCAACTTCCGGCTTTACCGCTGCATCCTGCCGACGGGGGTGAAGAACTTGGCTTTCAACGGCTATAACTCCTCCTTCTTCTCGCCCCTTTCGGCGGAGATGGGGGCGCTGTGGATCGCCGCGCATCTGGGCGGGGCGCTGTCCTTGCCGTCCGAGGCGGCACAGCTTGAGGCCACCGACCGCCGCCTGCGCTGGATGGAAGAACGCACCGAAGGCAAGCATGCGCGCGGGACGAACATCATCCCGTTTTCCATGCATCAGATCGACGAATTGCTGGCCGATATGGGCATGACCATCGGCGCGATGCAGCGGTTCATGGAATGGCAGGTTCCGGTCAAACCGGGGTCCTATGCGCGGGTGGCGAAGGCGCTGCACGCGCGGTTGGGGCGTTAAGCGGGCCGACCGCGTCCGTTTATGCGGTTCTTACCGTCGGAGCCGAATGCAGCGTTAAGCTGTTGATTTGTATAAAAATCTAGGGTCATGATCCTTTGATCATCCTGTCGCGGCGTGATTCAGCCTCCGTAAGGAGACTGGCCTGTGAGCAACCTTTTCTCGCTGAACGCCGCGCAGTTGGCGCGGCGTGGCGACGCGTCGCGACACGCTACGGCTGGTGCCCGAAGGACTTTCTCTCGGCGTCAACGCATGCGTCGACCTATCGCCGCAACCGTGATGTTCTGGCGATGACCCGAGACCGAGTCCTCACCCCAGGATCACATATCCCGTGTTTGAGCCAACGGGACGGTCCGATTTGAAGAAGCATCCTCATAATGTGTCTGGATGATTAAGCGAATTGCGCGTCCTTTGTGTTTTTCTTTCTGGTGGACCGCGTCAGGCGGACGCCTGAGCAAATTGCGTTGATGGCGCGGCTGGCGGTTCATAGCCGCGGCATTGAATAAAAGCAGATACATATCAGATTGGCGGAATTCTAAGTTGAGTACATTATCGCTTCGCCAATCCCGAAGTGGCATATCGTAACTTTTGACATTTTTCGCTACGGAGGATGCGGCGGGGAACAAGGGCGAAATTGTCCATATCATTGGATGCGTTCATCTTTGTATTGCTGCGTCACGGCTTGAATGGATAGACGGACCGGTCTCTCTGATCTGCACGACCAGACGTATTTCATTGAAAAATATACTAAAGTTTTTTGCCCACCATCTTTTTCTCTGCCATAGCTGCGCGTATTGGCAGTGGCCGAAAGCCCAGTGTGTGGGTTGGCGGACCTAAGCTCATTGTCCCGCTCGATCCGAAAAAGGAGACGACGTATGCCGATTTGTCGTGTCGGATCAAAAATTGTCTATTTCGCGCATGTGCCGAAATGCGGCGGAACCTCGGTCGAACATTACTTGGCCATGCGCTTTGGAAAGCTCGCATTTCTGGACAAAACCTTTTTTGAACTGGGGCACGCGGATCAATGGAACCGAACATCGCCGCAGCATATTTCCGCGGTTCACCTGCGGCGACTTTTCCCCGATGGATTCTTTGACGAAACCTTTGCCGTCGTCCGCCACCCGGTCGCACGGCTGATTTCCGAATTTCACTATCTGCGTGACGTGCTCTACAGCCTGCCAAGCAGAACTTCGTTCTCGGATTGGCTGGCAGGAATCGATGCAAGGCCGGGTCGGAATGGCTGGGAATTCGATAACCATCTGCGCCCGATGTCAGCGCTTGTTCCGGACGGAGCGCGCATTTTCAAGCTTGAAGACGGCCTGGACAAACTGATCAGTTATCTTGACGTCTTGGCTGGCGCGCAGACGGGTCCGCGGGTTATGCCGCACCTGCTTGAAGCGGATCGGACCGAGCCCAGGGTGTCTCCAAGCCGCGATGATCTGCGCCAGATCGAAGAGATCTACGCCGAAGACTACCGCCGTTTCGGCTATGCCCCTCTGGCCTTTTCTTTAGGGGTGGATGCCCCGGTCGTGGTCCAGAATACGCCGCTGCAAGACGCTGATCTGGACGGTGAAGCCGCCCTTCAGCAGGGGGCCACACTCTTTGCCGCCGGACGCTACACGGCCAGCAAGAAAGTGTTCCGTCAGGCGATTGACCTTCTGCCGGGCGACCCGCGCCCCCGGGCACTTATCGCCAATGCGGCGCTGCGCAAGAACGAAACGGGTACCGCACTTTATAATGCGCTGATTGTCTTGCGGGATTATCCCGATCATGCGGATGCGTTGGTCGCAGCGGCGGGAACGGCACTGCGTCAGAAGGATTTCGACCGATTGGCGGACCTCATCGTCCGGCTGAAACAGGTTCCCGGAATGTCAGGGTTCGCCAATCTGTTGAAACTTGCGCAGTCCGTCGAGGAAGAGGCCTTTGAAGTCGCGCTCTACGATCTGGCCGAGCATTTGCAAATGGTGCCGGATGATATCGTGGCCGAAGAGTTGTTCCTTCTGGGCTTTCAAAGGTTCCGCGACAGTGGCCAGAATGCGCGCTTTCATGAATTCATCGAAAGCATGGGGCTTGATCTGCCGGATGCGCCGATGTCCATCCTCGCACCCCGGTCAGCCGTCCGCCCTGAGAGTGTGGATGTGATCATTCCCGTTCATAACTCGCTCTCCGATTTGCAAAATTGCCTGCACAGCCTGCGAAGCCAGCCATCGGTAGCGGTGAAGAGCGTGATACTGGTCGACGACTGCTCTGGCCCGGAAACCGCAGCTTGGCTGGATGCTTATGCGCAGGATCATGCCGACGTTATATTGGTGCGAAACACTCAGAACCTTGGGTTCACGCGCGCCGTAACTGCTGGAATCGAACGCAGCTCTGCGCCGTTCTTTGTACTGCTGAACAGTGATACGATTGTGACTGAGGGCTGGCTCGATGGCCTGTTGATGGCCATGGCGGCACGGCCACGCGTGGCGATCGTCGGGCCGCTCAGCAACGATGCGTACTGCCAGTCGATCCGGCCAGCGCCTGATCCGGATGCCCCAGCGGCGTTTAACATTCTGGATGGCAAACCCGCACTTGCGGCCGCTTGCGTGCGCGATGTCAGTCAAAGGGCATTCCCACCGCTACCTTTCCTGTCGGGGTTCTGTCTGCTGACCCGACGAGAGGCCTTCGATGCCGTGGGCGGCCTTGATTGCGCCGCCTTCCCATATGGCTATTGGGAGGTACAGGACTTGGCGCTTAGGTTGATTGATGCGGGCTGGCTCCCTGTGGTCGCAGATACCGTCTATGTGCATCACTTCGGTGGGTCGAGCATCGAAAGCA
>CALRPK020000200.1:0-4790 GCA_943370015.1 Paracoccus haematequi | reverse complement strand
GGCGGCAATTAACGGCACCGGCAATGCGCTGGCCAATACCCTGACCGGCAACGCCGTGGGCAACATGCTGTCGGGCGGCGCGGGCAATGACACGCTGGACGGCGGGGCGGGCGCTGACACGCTGACGGGCGGCGCGGGGGATGACACCTTTTTCATCGACAGCGCCACGGATGTGGTGATCGAGGCCGCGACCGAAGGTGTCGATACCGTCCTGTCCTCGGTGGCTCACACGCTTGCCGCGCAGGTCGAGCGGTTGACCCTGACCGGACTTCTGGCCATCGACGGGACAGGGAATGGGCTGGCCAACATCCTGATCGGCAATGACGCGGCAAACCGGTTGGCGGGGCTGGACGGCAATGACAGCCTCTTCGGCGGCGCGGAGAATGATACGCTGGATGGCGGCCTGGGCAATGACACGCTGGCAGGCGGGGCCGGGGACGACACCTATGTGGTCGACGCGGCGGGCGATGTGGTCACCGAATACGCCGCGCAGGGCGAAGACCTTGTGCAAACGTCGCTCAGCCATGCGCTGTCTGCGAACATCGAAAACCTTGCTCTGACCGGATCGGGGGCTGTCAACGGCACAGGCAACGCGCTGGCGAATGTGCTGACCGGTAATGACGGGGCGAACCTGTTGTCCGGTCTTGCAGGTGCGGACCGTCTGGTCGGGGCGGCGGGCCAAGACACGCTAGATGGCGGGACGGGCACAGACACGTTGATCGGTGGTCAGGGCAATGACGTCTACGTCGTCGATAGCGCAAGCGACGTCGTGACCGAACTGGGTGGCGAAGGCACGGATACCGTCCAAACCTCGGTCACGCTGACCCTGATGGCCGAGGTTGAAAACCTCACCCTGATCGGAACCGCCGCCATCGGGGGCAATGGCAACGCATTGTCCAACCTGATCACGGGCAATCTGGCCGCCAATACACTGACCGGCGGGTTGGGCAGTGACACGCTGAACGGCGGGGCAGGGGCAGACACCATGGAGGGCGGGGCCGGAAATGATCTCTTTGTGGTGGATTCACTGAATGATCAGGTGATCGAGGCGCTGAACGACGGGACGGACATCGTCCAATCCTCGGTCAGCTTCACCCTTGGCAGCAACGTCGAAAACCTACTTCTGACGGGAACAGGCGCGATCAACGGCACGGGCAATAGCCTTGCCAATGCGATCACCGGGAACGGCGGGGCCAATGCGCTGTTTGGCGGGGCCGGCCATGATACGCTGAGCGGCGGTGCAGGTGCCGATACCCTTACCGGCGGTTCGGGCAATGACACCTATGTGGTCGACAATGTGGGCGATGTCGTGACCGAAGCCGTCAATGAAGGCACCGACACGGTGCAATCGACTTTGGCCCACAGCCTGAGCGCGAATGTCGAGAACCTGATCTTGACCGGTGGCAGTGCGATCAATGGCACGGGGAACGCATCGGCCAATGCGCTTTTGGGCAATGCCGCAGCAAATGGGTTGGCCGGGCTGGAGGGCAACGACACCCTGACAGGCATGGCCGGCGATGACACGCTGGACGGGGGCGCAGGCCTCGACAGTCTGGTCGGCGGGGCAGGCAAGGACATGCTGACTGGCGGTCTGGGCAATGATGTCTTCGTTTTCCGTGAGATGGTGGATACCGGTGCGACGGCCCTGACCGCGGATGTGATCACCGATTTCACCCAAGGTCAGGACCGGATCGACTTGTCTCAGCTTGATGCCTTCGCCGGAACGGTTCCGAACGATACCTTCCTCTGGCGCGGCATTGACCCCTACAGCAGCACCACCCAAGGCGAGGTGCGCTATGAAAAGATCGACAACACCGGGACCACCAACGACTACACGATGATTTACATCGATACGGACGCTGACACGGATATCGAATTGGCGATCCGCTTGAACGGGTTGGTGACCTTGGCAACAGGGGATTTCCTGCTTTGAGGGAACGCAAAGCCGCTGTCGCGTCTGGTCGTCGCTAAGCCGCCGTTCAGACGCGACAGCGCCCTTGCCGCCCTGCGGTGTCAAACATCAGGGCGGCTTTCAGTCCTGCGCCTTGGGTGCGGTCCATACCAAAATGAAACACGCGCTGGACATCCACATCGGGGGGCGGCGCTTGCCAGAACCGGGCCGTATAACAAATGCGCATATCAACATACTTTTGGCGTTTTGACTTGGGCGTCTCTCAATCGCACTTGGGTCCGATCACTGAATTTGTCAGGAGCGGAACGGAATGTGTGACACATGTAAGACTGATGCGCCGGATCTAATCCGCCGCCGTCAGGTGCTGGGCTTTGCGTCGGCTTTGGTTGGGGGCGCGGTGTTCGGTCTGTCCTCCGGTCGCGCGATGGCCGATGAATGCGCGCCTTTCTTGGCCGAGGCGCAGGCGGCGACCTCGCCGGATCAGGCGATCCAGATGCTGGCCGATGGCAATGCCCGTTTCGCTGCGGGCGCGTCGTTGCATTGCGATCTCTTGGGTGAGATGAAGGCAACGGCGGAAAAGCAGACGCCGTTTGCCTGCGTGCTGGCCTGCATCGACTCGCGCTCGGCCCCGGAACTGGTGTTCGACCAACAGGTCGGCGATGTCTTTGTCGCCCGTGTCGCAGGCAATGTGCCGACGGCAGAAATCCTTGGCAGCTTTGAATATGCAACCAAGGTGGCCGGGGCCAAGGCCATTGTCGTTCTGGGTCACAACCATTGCGGCGCTGTCAAAGGTGCCGTGGACCGTGCCGATGTGGGCGCGAACCTGACCACGCTTTTGGATGAAATCGAACCTGCCGTCGTCGCCACCCCGCTGGAAGGCGAACGTTCGTCCAAGAACCACCACTTCGTCGAGGCGGTCGCAGAAACCAACGTCCGCTTTGCCGTCGCCGCCCTGACCGAGAAGAGCCCCGTCCTCAAGGCGCTGGTCGATGAAGGTGCGGTCAAGGTTGTCGGCGCGCTTTACGACATCGAAACCGGCAAGGTCACCTTCCTGTCCTGATCCGGAATGGCAACGAAGAGACGAGGGCAGCCCGAGGCGATCTTCGGGCTGCCTTTTTCTTACTCTGCCGCTGCAACCACAGGCGGCTGCAACATGAACTCAGCCGCCACCACAGCCTCTGTCGCGGTCAGGCTGCGACGGGCGCTGGGGCCATAGGCGTTGGGGCCGTCAGTTGCCAGCGCCGGGAACAGCGACAGGATCTCTGTCCGGGCCTCTTCGGCCAGTGCCCCCCAACCGACGTGACCCGGATGGAAGCTTTCTGACGCCGCACCTTCGGCAAAGATCACCTCATGCCCGTCGAACAGGATGTGGAAGTATTCCACCATCCCGCCCTCATCGCGGCGGATGGTTTGGTCATTGACCAGCATCTTGGCCGCCGCCAACACCTCTGCCGCGTCATAGAGCAACTCTGCCTCCCATCCGGACAGCAGCATGCGGTGCTGCGGGCTGACCCGCAGGGGGCTGTGATTGCCCAAGACGCCCGCCTCGATCAGGATCGGTGCCAGCCTGCCCACGGCCTCGACCGTCGTTGACCCGATCCAGCGGATGGGCTGGTAGCCGTGGTCCAAGGTTTGCACCAGATCGCCGGGGGCCAAGGTTTCTATGGCCCGCTCTCCTTCGACGGTCAGGATATGCGTGCCACGGGTGAAACAGACGACACCTGTGTTTTCGGTGTTCAGCAGATTGCCCGCCACCGCGACGCCGCCGTTCTGAACCACCAGACCACCGGCCTGTTGCAAGACCCCGTCAGCCTGATCCGCACGCAGCAGGTCCAGAGCAGTGTCAAAGGTCTGGCCCGGGTTCGCCGCATTCCACGCCGCCAGCGTTGCCGCGTTGTAGAAGGACGCCAAGTTGACAAAGTCGTTGTCATCCTTGTTGGCGCTGCCTTGCCCCGTGGTGATGCCGGTCACCGCATCAAAATCGGTGATGACATCGGGTGTGCTGCCATCGGCGACAAAGACATCCGCGCCCAGACCGCCTGTCAGCCGGTCCGTCCCGGTTCCGCCCGCCAGAGTGTCGCGCCCATCCCCGCCCGACAGAGTGTCATTGTCTGCCCCGCCCGCCAGCGAGTCATTGCCTTGGCCGCCAATCAGACTGTCCGTTCCCGTCCCACCGTCCAGCGTGTCGTCATCAACCCCGCCATCCAAAAGGTCACTGTCCGCCCCGCCCGACAACAGGTCACCGTCATCGCCACCGCGCAGGGTGTCGTTGCCATCCCCACCCGAAAGCGTGTCACCGTTGTTGCCCGTCAGCGGATCGCCCAGCGTATCGGCGATATCGGCCTGCGGCACGGTCGGATCGCCGCCGTCGATGACGTCATCGCCTAAACCACCGTCGAGGCTGTCGCGCCCTTCGCCGCCCACGATGGTGTCATTGTCGTCGCCGCCCAGCACGGTGTCATTGTCGACCCCGGCGTCGATGCTGTCCGACCCGCTGCCGCCGTCGATCACATCGGCATCATCGCCGGTCAGGATCGTGTCATTGCCCGCGCCACCCAGAACGCTGTCTCGGTCATCATTCGGGTCGGTATCCGCCGGGACAGCCGGCACCGGGCCAAAGCCCGGAAAGCCCATATCCGGCAGTGCCGCTGTCGCACGGGTGTTGATGACATCATCACCGTCCCCGCCATCCACGGTGTCACGCCCATCGCCGCCGAGGATCGAGTCCCCGCCCGCCCCGCCGTCCAGCGTGTCGGTTCCGCTGCCCCCGGCCAGACTGTCATTGCCGTTGCCGCCCACAAGCGTGTCATCGCCGCCATCGCCCAGCAGCCGGTCATCCCCCTCACCACCGATGACGGAGTCGTTGCCTGCGCCTGCG
>CALRPK020000199.1:0-4791 GCA_943370015.1 Paracoccus haematequi | reverse complement strand
GGCCACCTTCACCCCTACGGCGGAATGCGGGCAGAGCACCTCACCCGTTTGGTCAAAGGCGTTGCGAATGGTGGTGATGGTTTCGGACTCCGAGCAGCGACCCGAAGCGAAGGTGCCGCGCAGCATCTGCAAGGCCCCTTGGCTGATGGCAAAACCACCTGCCTTAAGCTCTGCCATCAACTGCGCCACGGCGGCCCCGTCGCGACCATAGGCATCGAACAAAGCGCGTTCGAAGTTCGACGACACCTGAATATCCATCGACGGGCTGATCGAGGGCTTCACCCCATCGGTCGTGTACGCCCCGGACTTCAGCGCGCGGTCGAGGATGTCGTTCTGATTGGTGGCGATCACCAGTTTCTCAATCGGCAGACCCATCTGGCGCGCGATGTATCCGGCGAAGATGTCACCGAAATTCCCCGTCGGCACGGTGAAGCTGACCGCCCGATGCGGGGCACCCAAGGACACGGCGGAGGAGAAGTAATAGACCACCTGCGCCAGCACCCGCGCCCAGTTGATCGAGTTGACCCCGGCCAGACGCACGCCATCGCGGAAGGCGAAGTCGTTGAACATGTCCTTCACGCGGGCTTGGCAATCGTCAAAGTCGCCATCCATCGCCAGCGCATGCACGTTGGATTCCGATGGCGTCGTCATCTGGCGGCGCTGCACATCCGACACGCGGCCATGCGGGTAAAGAATGAACAGGTCCACATTGGCCAGACCGCGAAACGCCTCCATCGCGGCAGACCCGGTATCGCCAGAGGTCGCGCCGACAATGGTGATCCGCTCTCCGGTCTTGGCCAAGGCCGCCTGCATCATCTGCCCGATGAGCTGCATGGCGAAGTCCTTGAAGGCCAGCGTCGGGCCGTGGAACAGCTCCAGCAGGAAATGGTTCGGCCCCATCTGGACCAAGGGCGCGCGGGCGGCATGGCCAAAGCCCGCATAGGCCGCTGCGATCAGGCCGCGGAATTCGTCATCGCCAAAGGTGTCGCCCAGAAACGGGCGCATGACACGAAAGGCGATCTCTTCGTAACTCAGGCCCGCCAGCGCCGCGATGTCGGCCTTGGCCATCACCGGCACCGATTGCGGCACATAAAGCCCGCCGTCACGGGCCAGACCCGTCATCATCGCCTCGCCGAAAGTCAGCACCGGCGCTGCCCCGCGCGTCGAGATGTAGTGCATGGGTTGTTCCCTCTTCAAACCGTCCGCTGCCTGATACGCCACAGGAGATAGGCTGTCATCCCCAGCCACACCGCCGCGAGCGAAAACCATTGCACCGCATAGCCCCAATGATCGTTGGGAATACCCGAAGTGTCCACGGGCATCGCCTCGATTTCGTCACCCGTTGGCGCGCGGGCGACAATGAATGTCGGTTCCGTGTCCAGCGCCTGCGCCATCGCCGTCACATCGCGCGCATACCAGAGGCCGGTTTTCAAATCCGGCGGCGGGGTGAAGCCATCGGTTTCCTGCGGCCAGTGCAGATTGCCGGTGATGGTGGCATTGGTCACGGTCAGCGCGCGGGACTTATCCTCGTCGCGCAGGAAGCCCCGGTCCACCAGCACGCGGCGGCCATCCTCGGTCTGGAACGCCTCAATGATCCGCACGCCCGCGCCGATTTCCTTGCGGCTGACCAGCACCTGCAACGTCTGGCCGGTGAAGCGCCCACTGACAGTGACAGGCAGGTAGCGGTTGTGTTCATCCGTCGGGTCCGGCGCTTGCGGCAAAGCCACCGGCGCAGCCGCAATCCGTGCCGTGATATCGGCAAGGATGCCCTCTTTCCACTGCATGCGCTGCACCTGCCAGACCCCAAGCGAGATCAGGACGCCCGCCCCAAAGAGGCCGAACAGCAGGGGACTGATCATGCGGCGCATCATGTCAGGATATCCCGGAAAAGGCAGAAGGCGCGGGTTGTCCCGCGCCTTCCCGGCAAGGTCAAGGGTTGGCGCGACGGACGCGCGAAACCGTTATTGGCCCCAGACGTAGACGGCGAAGAACAGGAACAGCCAGACCACGTCCACGAAGTGCCAGTACCAAGCGGCGGCTTCAAAGCCGACATGACGTTCCGGGGTGAAGTCGCCACGGATCGAACGGATCAGACAGACGGTCAGGAAGATCGTCCCGATCACGACGTGGAAGCCGTGGAAACCCGTCGCCATGAAGAAGTTGGCGTAGAACACATCGCCGCTGAAGGTCCAGCCTTCACTCACCAGATGGGCGTATTCATAGACCTGCAAGGCGGTAAACGCGATGCCCAGCACGATCCCAAGCGCCAGACCGTTGATCAGGTCCTTGCGGTTGTTCTCATGCACAAGTGCGTGGTGCGCCCAAGTGACCGCAGCGCCCGAGCAGAGCAGGATCAGCGTGTTGATCAGCGGCAGGTGCCACGCGTCAACCGGGATGATGTCCGGCTTGATGTAGGCGGTGCCGAAATAGTGGTCCATCGGAAAGATGGCGTGTTTGAAGAAGGACCAGAACCACGCCGCGAAGAACATGACTTCCGACATGATGAACATGATGAAGCCATAGCGCAGCCCGATCGCCACGACCGGGGTATGGTCACCCACGCGGCTTTCTTTCACGACATCGGCCCACCAACCGAACATGACGTAAAGCACGCCCGCCAGACCGATCAGCATCATCCACGGCCCCTTGCCGTGCATGAACAGCACGCCGCCGAACAGCATGATGAAGGCCGACACCGCTGCCATGAAGGGCCAGACCGATGGCGGCAGGATGTGGTAATCGTGGTTCTTCGCGTGTGCCATTCCGGGTTCCCTCGCGTTTCTTGTCAGTTTACCGCCTTGAGCGTCGGGGCGGCAAGGGCCGCCTGCGTCTCAGGCAGAGGAGCTTCGTAGAAGGTGTAGGACAGGGTGATTTCCTGAACAAACTTGCCTTCTGGGTCTTTCAGCATTTCCGGGTCAACGAAAAAGCTGACCGGCATCTGCACCCGTTCACCGGGCTTCAACACCTGTTCGGTAAAGCAGAAGCAGGCGATCTTTTGGAAATAGCCGCCCGCTGCATCGGGCGTGACGTTGTAGCTCGCAGTGCCGCCAACGGTGCGGTCCGACGGATTATAGGCCTCATAAAACGCCAGAACGTTTTCACCGATGCGCACGGTCATTTCGCGCTGCACCGGGTGGAACTCCCACGGCATCCCGCGTTCGGTCGAGGCGTCAAAGCGCACTTTGACCGTCTGTTCCAGAATCGTGTCGGGCGCAGCCTCAGCAACGCCGGTGGTGCCACCAAAGCCGGTCACGCGGCAAAACCAGTCATAGAACGGCACAGCCGCAAAGGACAGCGAGGCCATCGTTGCCACAACACCCACTAGATAAAGCGCGGTCCGGTTCTGACCCTTCACGGTGTTCCCTCTTTGCTTGTGGTGGTGGATTGGGCGACCGGGTCCTTCATGCCACCGCCTTGGGTGACTTTGACCACGGTCATAGCGAAAACGATGATGATAAAGGCACCCAAGGTCAGCCCAACGCCAAGGTTTCGGCCAAATCGGCGGGTGTGAATCTCATGTTCCGGGCGCAGGGCCATCTTACCAGCCCCCAAAGCCAAAGGGACGCAGCGCAGCCTCAACCAAGAAGGCGCCAAAGAGCAGGAACAGGTAATAGAGCGAGAAACGGAACACCGATTTCTCAACGGCGTAATTGTCAGCCTCGGCCATCGCCTCATCGCGCTTCCAGATGCGCCAAGCGCCGCGCAGGAACAGCGCGTTCAGCACCACAGCCACGGCAAGATAGACCGGCCCACCGATGCTGGTGAACCCTGCCGCCAGTGCCACCGGGGCCAGAAGGATGGTGTAGACCAGCACATGTTTGCGGGTGGATTTCCGGCCATGCGTCACGGTCAGCATCGGCACACCGGCGTTGGAGTAATCGTCCTTCATGAACAGCGCCAAAGCCCAGAAATGCGGCGGCGTCCACATGAAGATCAGCGCGAACATCAGCACGCTTTCGACCGAAATGCCGCCCGTCGCACAGGCCCAGCCGATCATGGGCGGGAAAGCCCCCGCCGCGCCACCGATCACGATGTTCTGCGGGGTCGAGCGTTTCAGCCACATCGAATAGATGACGACATAGAAGAAGATGGTGAAGGCCAGCAACGCCGCCGCCAGCCAATTCGCGGCCAGACCCAGCATCAGCACCGACAGACCCGAAAGGCCCATGCCAAGCCCCAGCGCCTCACCCGATTGGACACGGCCCGACGGCACGGGGCGATTCTTGGTGCGACGCATCACGGCGTCAATATCGGCGTCCCACCACATGTTCAGCGCGCCCGAGGCACCGCCGCCCAAAGCGATGAAAAGGATCGAGACAAAGGCCAAAACCGGATGCACCGACACCGGTGCCACGAGGATGCCGACCAGCGCGGTAAAGACCACCAGCGACATCACGCGCGGCTTGAGAAGCTGCACATAATCGCCAAAGCCCGCTTCCTGCGGCCCTTCAAAGGCGCGGATATCCGTCATCTGATACGTCCGATCTTCGTCTGGGCAGACACCCGCCCCCGGTGTGGGAGAGCGGCCCCGCTTCCGGGACCGCCCTTACCTTGCGCGATCCGCGCAGGATCAGTTGCTGGCGGCGACCTGAACCGGCGCTGCGGCATCAAGCTCAGCCTGCGACAGCACGAAATCGCCCGCCTTCGCCTTTTCCAGCCATGCGGCATAGGCGGCTTCGGACACGACCTTGACCGTTATAGGCATATAGGCGTGCATCTGGCCGCAGAGTTCCGAGCACTGGCCGAAGTAGATGCCCTCACGCTCGGCCTTGAACCAAAGTTGTGACAAAC
>CALRPK020000198.1:0-4831 GCA_943370015.1 Paracoccus haematequi | reverse complement strand
CTGTTGTTGAAGTATGGCAACCGCCACGGGCTGATCGCCGGGGCCACCGGCACGGGCAAAACCGTGACGCTGCAAATCCTTGCCGAAGGCTTTTCTGCCGCCGGGGTGCCCGTGTTCCTGTCGGATGTGAAGGGCGATCTGTCGGGTCTTGGGGCCGCTGGATCAGCGACGCACAAGCTGCATGAGGCTTTCACGAAACGCGCGGCGACCATCGGGCTTGATCTGCAATATCGTGCCTTTCCGGTGACCTATTGGGATTTGTTCGGCGCACAGGGCCATCCGATCCGCGCCACGGTGGCCGAGATGGGGCCCTTGTTGCTGGCGCGTCTGCTGGAACTGACCGAACCGCAGGAAGGGGTTTTGAACGTCGCCTTCCGGCTGGCGGATGAGGAAAAGCTGCCGCTGCTGGACCTGAAAGACCTGCAAGCGCTGCTTGTGTTCATCGCGGAAAATGCCGAGGCGATTTCGTCGCGCTACGGTCTGGTGGCCACCACATCGGTCGGGGCGATCCAGCGCGCGCTGTTGGTGCTGGAGAATCAGGGGGGCACGGCGCTGTTCGGCGAACCTGCGCTGGACCTTGCAGACCTGATGCTGACCGATGCCACGGGGGCAGGGCGGATCAATATCCTTGCCGCCGACAAGCTGATGCAATCGCCGCGGCTTTACGCGACCTTCCTGCTGTGGCTGCTGTCGGAACTCTTTGAAACCCTGCCGGAAGTTGGTGATCCCGACAAACCGAAGCTCGTGTTCTTCTTTGACGAAGCGCATCTCTTGTTTGACGACGCGCCCAAGGCCTTGGTGGACAAGGTGGAGCAGGTGGCGCGTCTGATCCGGTCCAAAGGGGTGGGGGTCTATTTCATCACCCAGAACCCCGCCGATGTGCCCGAAGACATCCTTGGCCAATTGGGGAACCGCGTGCAGCACGCCCTGCGCGCCTTTACCGCCAAGGATCAGAAGGACCTTAAACAGGCGTCGGAAACCTACCGCCCCAATCCCCGCTTTGCCACCGAGGACGCGATCCGCGATGTGGGGACGGGTGAGGCGGTGACATCCTTTCTTGAAAACAAGGGGATACCGGGCATTGTTGAGCGCACCCTAATCCGCCCGCCCAGCAGCCAGATCGGCCCGATCGACCCCGCGCTCAGGGCGCAGTTGCTGGCATCCTCGCCGGTCAAGGGCAAGTATGACACGGCTCTGGACCGCGACAGCGCCTATGAAATGCTGCGCCGCCGGGCCGATCAGGCGGCGGCAGAGGCGGCGCAGGATCAACCCGCCCCCGCCGAACCCACATCCCCGTGGCAGCGCAGCGATGCGGGCGCAGATGACGGGCTGACCCATGCCCGCCGCTATGATGGCGGGCGGGGTGGCGCGGCGCCGGTGGACCGCCCGCGCAGCAGCGGATCGCGCAGCGACAGCGTGACCGAAGTCTTCGCCAAAAGCTTTGCCCGCCAGATCGGCAGCAAGACCGGTCAGGCCGTGGTGCGCGGCATCCTCGGGTCATTGTTCCGCAAACGCTAAGCCCGCCGCGTCACGTCCGCAGGGGCGTGACGCGCAAGCGTGTCAGGCGGTTTTCGCGGCGTTCCACAACCTCGAACCGGTAGCCGTGGAAGTGGAACACCTGCCCTTCATTCGGGATGGTCTGCGATTCGTGGATCACCAGACCGGCCAGCGTGTTCGCCTCATCATCCGGCAACGCCCAATCCATCGCGCGGTTGAGGTCGCGAATCGTCATCGCGCCGTCGATCAGGTAATCCCCCGCCGGACCGGGCAAGAACTGCGGCTCACGTTCGCCCTTGTCGAATTCATCGCGGATTTCGCCGACGATTTCCTCAAGGATATCCTCCAGCGTGATCAACCCCTGCAACCCGCCATATTCATCGACCACCAGCGCGAAATGCGTGCGGCGCTTCAGGAATTCCCGCATCTGATCGTCAAGCGAGGTGGTTTCTGGGATGAAATAGGGCTTCATCGCCACCCGTGCGACGTCAAGGCTTGCAATCGACCCCGCCTCGCCGCGCAACAGGCGATGCACCTCGCGCAGCAGGTCTTTGGCATGCAGAACGCCAAGGATGTTCTCGGTCCCGTCGCGGAACACCGGCAGGCGGGTGTAGCGGGATGCCAGCACCTGCGCCACCACCTCATCCGGGCTGTCGTCGGCGTCGATCATCTCAATCTCGCGCCGGTGACGCATGATTTCCTCGACCGTGCGTTGGTGCAGGTCCAAGGCCCCCAGCAGGCGGTTGCGATGTTCGGTTTCAACCCCGCCCGCCGAATGGCCGGTGGTGATGGCATCCATGATGCCGTCATGGGCGGCATCTGTGGTCAGCGCGACACGGGAACGGAACAGACGGGCAAGGCGGGTCAGCACGGATCAGCCTTTCTTGGCAAGGGGGTGATGGTCCAGCACCAGCGCCTTGAGATGGTCATCCAGCACATGGGTGTAAATCTCTGTCGTGGCGACATCGGCATGGCCCAGCAGCATCTGGATCACCCTGAGGTCAGCCCCCCCGGCCAGAAGATGCGTGGCAAAGGCATGGCGCAGGGTGTGGGGCGTGACCTTGGACGGATCAACGCCACCTTGCACCGCGAAATCCTTGGTCATCAGATAGAAATGCTGCCGCGTCAGATGGCCATCCGCGCCATTGCCGGGGAACAAGAACTTTGACGCCTGACGCCCCGCCTTGCGCGCTGCGGCGTCATCGGCATCGCGCTGCACCAGCCAAGCCGCCAGCGCCATCCGGGCGGGGGTAGAGAGCGGAACCATCCGTTCCTTGCCGCCCTTGCCGCGCACAAGGATCATCTTGGGATCCCCCCGCGCGGCGGCGACAGGCAGTTCCACCAGTTCAGATACCCGCATCCCGGTGGCGTAAAGCAGCTCCATCAGGGCGGTGTTCCGGATACGTTCAGCGGGCGTTCGCCCTTTGCCCCGTGCGGCGTCAAGCAAACGCTCCACCTCATCAAGGCTCAGGCTTTGCGGCAGGCGCTGGTTGGCACCGGGGCCTTTGATGCGGATGGCGGGGTTGTCGTCGCGCCAGCCTTCGTCATGGGCAAAGCGGTAAAGCTGGCGGACCGCCGACAGCCGCCGCGCGCGGGTGGCCTTGGACAGGCCCTGCGCGTCACACCAGACAAGGTAATCCTCAACCGTTTCACGCGTGGCGGCGGCGAAATCCATACCGCGCCCAGCCAGCCAATCGGCGTAATCCTTCAGATCGCGACCATAAGCCAGACGCGTGTTGCGCGCGGCATCAAGTTCCGCCGCCTGCGCGTCAAGGAAGGTGGAAATCCAGCGGGCATCGGTGGCGCTGACCATGGCCTAGCCCCGCCGTTCCAGCAGCATCAATTCCAGCGCGGTGCGGCGGGCGACCCCGTCCAGACCGACGCGGCGCAGCAGGGTCAGACCTTCGGTCACGCCGTCCAGATCGCCTTGCAAGCCGGTCTCAATCGCCTCGATCGCGCCAAGGATCGCCTCGCCCAGACGGTTATCGGCCAAAAGCGCGGTTTGCGCAGGTGTCAACTCTGCCGTGCCAAAGGCCGGGGCGATGGCGCGGCCAAGGGTGTCGGGCGCGGTGGTGCCGGTCAGATCGCCCTTGGCCAGCCCCAGCAGAAAGGCCGCCTGCGCCGTGTCGCCTGCGTGGGTAACGGCAATGCCGGTATAGGCCGGGGACAAGAGGCCGACGTCAAAGGCGATATCCGCTGCCTCACCCTCCAGCGTGACGCCTTGCAGGGATTGGCCGTATAGTTCTGCAAAGGGCACCTCAAGCTCTGCCCCGGTCATCTGGTCCCAAACGGCGGGCAGGGCGCGGGCGATGGCTCCGGCATCCTCGGCCGCCATTGCTGCATCAAAGGCGCGGAATGTGGCAACGCGGTCCCACACCCCGCCCGAGGCTGCGGGCTTGCGTTCGGTATACAGGCCCAAGAGCACATTGGCAGGCAGCGCACCGGCACGGGCCAGACGCTCTGCCGCCTCGATCTGCGCTTTCCAGCCTGCGGCGGGGCGCAACTCGGCATGGGCAAAGGCCAAGGGCAGGGTGTTGGTGGGCAGGGGTTCGCCAATCGCCTCGAACATCCGCCACGCAAGCGGGGTGATGCGTTCGGGCACGGGCAGGGGCGGTTCCCCTTCGTAGAGGTCAGGATCGAGGAAGCGGGACAAGAGCGCGTCCTCTTCTTCCGTCACATATCCCAGCGCCTGACCCGTCCGCAGCGTCAGCGCGGCGGCATTCCAATCGCCCGACCGCGCAAGGCAAAAGATGCGTGCCGGAAAGGTGGGGGCGAGTTGCGGCGAGGCGACCATGGTCTTGCACCCCGTATCCTCATTCCCTGTCAGCAGATCCACGTCAAAGCTGCGGCGGAACAGTTCGGGGTCATTGACCACAGCGGCGGCGTCGATCAAGGCCCGCGCCTGATCCAGTGCGCCAAGGTCCAGCAGTTTGTCCACCCGCGCGATCAACACACCATTGCCCGGCCCGGCATCGGCAGGGGGGTCGCTTTCGGCCAGCAGGACTGTGAGCAGCAGCCCCCGCAGCGAGGGCAGCGTTTGCAACCGTTCGCGCCCGATGGCGGCAACGATGTCTGTGGTCTTGCCCAATCCCCACAACGCCGGCGGCAGGCCCGTTACCTGCGGCGGCAACAGGCCCGTTGCATTGGCAGAGGTACCGCCGATGACAGAGACCGACACATCCTCGGGGACCGGACCACGGGTGGCGGTGGCAGGAAGATCGGGGGAGGGCGTGGTTTTGCCGCCCTGCGGCGGGGCCACGACGGATTGCGACAGCCAGTCGATGGCGGAAAGCGGTTGTTCGGCCTGCGCCGCCGGGACGATCAGGCTTGCGAT
>CALRPK020000197.1:0-4850 GCA_943370015.1 Paracoccus haematequi | reverse complement strand
ATGATCTGGAAGAATTCCGTGCCACCCAGATGGGTTACGCCGCCGCCCCCAGCGCACAATGGAACGACCTGACGCGCGGGGCGACCCAATGGATCAAAGGCGCGGACGCTGAGGCGCAGCGCATCGGGATGAAACCCATCCTGTCGGGCGCACGGACAGAAGATGAAGGCCTGTTCGTCATCCAGCACAGCCAATGGACCGAACGCATGGCCGCCGCCGTCGCCGCCGAGCGAGAAATCGTTCGGGCCACCGCCACCAAGATCGCAGCGGAGTGATCCCGATGAACGCCGTGACCGACACCCAACTGTCTTATGAAACCCTCTGCGCCTTTCTCTATGCCGAGGCGCGGGCGCTGGATGACCGCCGCTTTGATGACTGGCTGCAGTTCTATCACCCGGATTGCCCGTTCTGGATGCCTGCATGGGATGACTTTGACACCCTGACCGAAGACCCGGCCAATGAGATGTCGCTGATCTACTACCCCAACCGGGGCGGGATCGAGGATCGCGTGTTCCGCATCAAGACGGATCGTTCCAGCGCCACATCGCTGCCCGAACCGCGCACGGGGCACAACATCACGAATGTCGAGGTGCTGTCACGCGAAGGGACCAAGGCGCATCTCCGCTTCAACTGGATGACGCACAATTACCGCTACGGGGTGACAGACACCTATTGGGGCACGTCCTTCTACACGGTCGATGTCGCCTCGGGTGCGCCCTTGATCACCGCCAAGAAGGTGATCCTGAAGAACGACCGCATCCACCATGTGATCGACGTCTATCACATCTGACCGCCGCACCGCACGGCACCCCAGCACGGCCCCTGAGGAGGAGCCCGCCGGGGAGAGGAGGAGCCATGACCTACAAGATCGCCCTGAACTTCGAGGACGGTGTCACCCGCATCATCGATTGCGATGCTGATGAAAAGGTGTCGGATGCCGCGTTCCGTCAAAAGATCAATGTGCCGATGGATTGCCGCGACGGTGTCTGCGGCACCTGCAAGTGCAAGGCGGAACGCGGCGACTACGAACTCGGGTTCTACCTAGAGGACGCGATGACTGAGGCCGAGGCGGCGGCAGGCATGGTCCTGACCTGCCAGATGATGCCGAAATCGGATTGCGTGATCGCCATTCCTGCTTCGTCTCTGGCTTGCAAGACTGGCGCACAGACGGTGCAGGCCAGCGTGGCGGGGGTCGAGGCGCTGTCAGAAACCAGCTTCCGGCTGCGCGTCACTTTGCCAACCGCGATGCCCTTCCTGCCGGGGCAATATGTCAACGTGCAGGTGCCCGGAACGGCGGCGACCCGCGCCTATTCCTTCAGCAGCGACCCGCAGGCGCTTGAGGCGTCCTTTCTGATCCGCAACATTCCGGGCGGGTTGATGTCGGGCTACCTGTCCCGCGCGCAGGCTGGCGATAAAATGATGCTGACCGGGCCGATGGGGGCGTTCTACCTGCGCCCCGTCACCCGCCCGCAGGTATTCCTAGCCGGGGGCACTGGCCTTGCGCCGTTTCTGTCGATGCTGGAACAGATCGCCACCACCGGGACCGACCAGCCGATCCGCCTGTTTTATGCCGTGACCCGCGATGCGGACCTTGTGGAAATGGACCGTCTGACCCGCCTCGCCGGTCTGATCCCGTCGCTTTCGCTGACCACCATCGTCGCCGATCCGGCCAGCGGGCATGCGCGCCAAGGCTTCGTCACCGATCACCTGACGGCGGCGGACCTGTGGGAGGGCGCGGCGGACGTCTATCTTTGCGGCCCGCCCCCGATGGTCGAGGCGGTGCGGGTCCATATGACAGCGCTTGGGGTCTCGCCTGCGTCGTTCCTGTTCGAGAAGTTCAACCCCTCTGAAACCAAGGCGGCGGCGTGATGCGGTTTCAGGGTCGCACCTTTGCCATCACCGGGGCCGCGCAAGGCATCGGTCGCCGTGTCGCCGAACGCGCAGCACTTGAGGGTGCGCGCGTGGCGGTGATCGACCGTTCCCCGATCGGGGCCGAGGTGGCCGACAGCCTGCGCGCCACGGGGGCGAAGGCTGTCTACGTCCCCGCCGATCTGGAAACATGGACCGGATGCGAGGCGGCGATGACACAGGCGGCGGATGTCTTTGACGGCATCGACGTGCTGGTGAACAACGTTGGCGGCACCATCTGGGCCAAGCCATTCGAACATTACGAACCCGACCAGATCGAGGCCGAGGTCCGGCGGTCGCTCTTCCCCACGCTTTACGGCTGCCGCGCAGTGCTGCCGCATATGCTGGCGGCGGGCAAGGGCGTGATCGTCAATGTCAGTTCCATCGCCACCCGCAGCCTAAACCGCGTGCCCTATGCGGCGGCCAAGGGCGGGGTCAATGCGATCACCGCAAGTCTGGCATGGGAACTGGCCGAACGCGGCATCCGGGTCGTGGCCACCGCACCGGGCGGGACCGAAGCGCCGCCCCGCGCCGTGCCGCGCAACACCGCCGCGCAGACTGAACAAGAGCGTGTCTGGTATCAACAGATCGTCGATCAGACGATCTTTTCCAGCCTGATGCGCCGCTACGGGACTTTGGACGAACAGGCCGGGGTGATCCTGTTTCTGGCGTCCGACGACGCCTCTTACCTGACCGGGGTCACCATCCCGGTGGGCGGGGGCGATCTGGGCTAAGGCCCACCACAACACGGCGTCAGGGAGAGACGCCGCAAAGGGAGAGAGAGAATGAAAACGACCTTTAGGGCGGCCCTTGCCGGGCTCGTCACGACGACCTGTATGCTTTCGGCCGCCTATGCCGAGGATATCAAGGTGGGCCTGTTGCTGCCCTATTCCGGCGTCTATGCCGCGCTTGGCCAAGATATTGACGCGGCCTTTGAACTTGGGCTGGCCACCTTTGGCACCGATGCCGGCGTGACCTTCGACATCGTCCGCGAAGATGACGAGGTGAAACCCCCGGTGGGTCTGGCCAAGACAAAGAAGCTGATCCTCCAGGATGAGGTCGATGTGATGGTCGGCGTGGTGTCCTCGGGCGTCCTGGGTGCGATCCGTGACACCGTCGATGGCGCGGGCGTGCCGCTGATCGTGGCGAACGCGGGCAATGACGAAGCGACGGGCGAGGCCTGCAGCCCTTTCATCACCCGGATTTCCTTTTCCAACCAGCAGGTCAACCGACCGATGGGCAAGTGGATGGTGGAACAGGGCGTGAAAAAGGTCTTCACCATCGCCCCGGATTACGCCGCCGGTCGCCAGATGATCGACGCCTTCACCGCCGCCTTCACCGCTGCGGGCGGCGAGGTTGTGGGGCAGGAATGGCCCGCCTTTCAGAAAACACAGGACTTCGGCCCCTTCCTCGCCAATGCCAAGGCCAGCGGCGCGGATGCGGTCTATGTCTTTTTCGCGGGCGGCGAGGCGATTTCCTTCGTCAAGCAATATGACAGCTTTGGCCTGAAGGCGGATATGCCGCTCTATGGTTCGGGCTTCCTGACCTCAGCCCTGTATGTCGAGGCTGAAGGTCCGGCCGCCGAAGGAGTGATCACCGCGCTGCATTATGTGCCGACGCTGGACAACCCGGAAAACGCGGCCTTTGTCGCCGCCTTTACCGCAAAGACCGGGCGCATCCCGTCGGAATATGCGGTGCAGGGCTATGACAGCGCCCGCGCGCTGGTCGAGGCGGTGAAGGCTGGCGCGACCGACCGCGAAACGCTGGCCGCCGCCCTGCCGAAGGTGGCCTTCACCGGCCCGCGTGGCGAGTTGCGGATCGATCCGGCCACGAACAACATCGTCCAGCCGATCCACGTTTACGAAACCGTCGCAGGGGCGAATGGCCTGACGCAAAAGGTGCTGGCCACCCTGCCCGCCGAGGCCGATCCGGTGAACGGCTGCACCATGCCCACCGTCAACTGACGAAAAACCGGGGCCGCCTGACTGACAGGTGGCCCCCCTTTTGCCCAAAGGTGCAACCATGACCACAGACCCCGGATTCTGGGCCTTGCAGACGCTGAACGCGCTGCAACTGTCCATGCTCCTTTTTCTGCTTTCTGTCGGCCTGACCGTGATCTTCGGGCTGATGCATTTTGTGAACCTTGCCCATGGGTCACTTTACGCCTTTGGGGCCTATGTCGCGGCATCGCTGGCCGGAGTCTTGGGCTATTGGGGCGGGTTTCTGCTGGCGCCTTTGGCCGTGGCGGCGTTGGGGGCAGTGCTTTACTTTACGCTGATCCGGTCGCAACGGCGGGCGGGGCCGATGGCGCAGGTTCTGGTTACCTTCGGCCTGATCTTCGTCGCTGTGGATGCAACACGGATGATCTGGGGCGATTTGCCCATCGGCATCGCCATTCCGGCCCTGTTCGAGGGGCAACTGTCCATCCTTGGCGTGGATTACCCCGTCTACCGTCTGTTCATCATTGCGCTTGGACTGGTTGTGCTGACTGTGCTGACGCTGGTGCTGACCCGCACCCAGATTGGCGCGATGATCCGCGCCGGGGTGGACAATGACCAGATGGCCGCCTGTCTGGGCATCAACGTGGAACGCATGTTCTTTCTGGTCTTCGTCGTCGGCTGTGCGCTGGCGGGGCTGGCCGGGGCGGTCGCAGCACCGGTGCTGTCGGTGACACCCGACATGGGGCTGCAAATCCTGATCCCCACGCTGATCGTCATCGTGATCGGGGGCCTCGGCAGCCTGAAGGGCGCGGTCGCCGGGTCGTTGATCTTTGGTTTCGTGCAGACTTTTGGCGCGGTGCTGATGCCCACGTTCAACTCTGTCCTCATCTATGCGCTTCTCGCGGCGGTCCTTGTGATCCGGCCCGAGGGGCTTTTGCCCGCGAAAGGGTGATCCGATGTTCACGCATACACCGCTTCGGCGGATCACCTTGGCCGTCTTGT
>CALRPK020000196.1:0-4872 GCA_943370015.1 Paracoccus haematequi | reverse complement strand
GCACGAAATCGGTGCCTGCGTTTTCAAAGGTGGTGCGTTCGTCGCCGATGGCGGCGGCGGTCATGCCGATGATGGGAACGACCACACCCTGAGCCCGCAGGGCGGCGGTCATTTCATCGCCACCCATCTTGGGCATGAAAAGATCGGTCAAGATCAGGTCGGGCCGTTCGCGGGCCTGCATCTCGATCCCTTCCAGCCCGCTGCGCGCCCATAGCACATCGGGCACCAGACGTTGCAACCGCGCCACCAACAGTTCGCCGATCAGATCGCTGTCTTCGACCACCATCGCCTTGCGGAACCCCGCCGCGACCGAGGCGGCATCCAACCGCGCTGGGGCCACAACCGCCACCCCTCTGGTTTCCGGCACGCGTATCACAAACTCTGACCCGCCCGCTGGGGCATCGCGGTAATCCACGCTGCCGCCCAGCAATTCAATGGATGTCTTGGTCACAAACAACCCAAGACCAGACCCGTCCGTGCGAGTATGGCCAGTGGCCGTTATCCGGCTGAAAGGCAAGAACAGACGCCCCCGTTCTGCCGGAGGAATGCCGCGCCCATCGTCGGACACCCGCCAGACCGCCCACAACTGGCCATCCGCCAATTCTTCGGCATAGCTGATGGTGATGCGGCGGCAATCGGCATGGATCAGTGCGTTCTTCACCAGATTGGACAGCACTTGGTTGAGGCGCACGCGGTCACTGATCCGGTCCTGATCCGCGCCGGTGGACAGGTTCAAGACGAGATCGACGCCCCGCGCCTCGGCCATCAGTAGGAAGGTATTGCGGACGGTTTCGGCCAGTTCCTGCGGGCGGAAGGGTTCCATGCGGATGGGCAGGTTCTCTTCAGGCCGGACGGTTTGGCGCATGTCGGCGAGCACGGACAGCAACTGTTCTGACACTGCCTTCAGCCGTGGCCCCATCTGCGCCCAGCTTGCCCCGCCGTCGATTTCCTCAACCAGCATCGAGATGACAGAGGCCGGGGTGCGGATTTCATGCGACACGATCGAGAAGAGTTGTGTTTGCCGGTTCTGCTGTTCCGAAAGATCGGCCAGCGCCTTGCCCAAGGCGGCAGAGCGGTCGTGTTCGTCGGTCCGGTCCAGCAAAGCACCATAGGCGATGGTGCGCCCGTCCCATAGGCGTTCGTACCAACTGTAGATGGCAACATGGCGGATGCCCTTTGCCCCGTCCTCCCACTCTGCGCCGGGGGCGAGGGAGAAGGCGGTCAAGGTTGCTTCGCGGTAGCGGTCGGCCATGACGCTGACCAACCCACCCCTGTCCGCCGGACGGACACGGTCGACAAAGGCGTTGGCGTCGAACTGGTCGCCCGTGCCAAGGATTTCGGCGGCCACCTCATCGACATAGACCCGCGCCCGGTTCACGTCAAAGATGAAATAACCAATGGTGGCAAAGGCATGGACGCGCTGCACCCGCGCCATGGTTTCCCGTGTCTGGCGACCACGGATATGGGCCTGATGGCGCACCACCATGACAAAGTAATTCACGATCATGATGAGCAGCGACACAAGCTCCAGCGCCGCCGCCTCGGGCGAGTCGAAGGGGGCTTGCACCAAGCCCGCACCGGTCAAGGAGATATAGGTGGTCAAGCCGATGATATTGGCGAGGATCGCGGCATATCCGGGCAGGATCAGTGCCACGATCAGACAGATCAGCCCCACATCGACGGTCGGATGCAGCGAATAGCCTGCCATCGCCGCCAATGCAGCACCCAGAAACACCGGAAACGGCAGCAGCGCGCGGCGAAAATCCGTCCAGTTGGGCACATCGAGCAAGAACAGCAGCAGCACACCCGAACAGACCGCGATGCGGAAAGCCCGGATCCAACCCACCTCGGTCAAGGAAATCGTGCCAAAATCGCGATCGTTCCACTGCGGAAGGTAAAGATAATGGGTGACCACCCAGATCATCGCCAGCGACAGCACAAGGTAAACAAAGGTGGTGGCCACCGACAGGATCGCGTCATCCCAGCGGCTTTGCCCCGCCATCAGATTGACCGCGACACGTCCTGCCAGCGCGGC
This sequence comes from Paracoccus haematequi, assembly GCA_943370015.1. Classification (GTDB taxonomy): domain Bacteria; phylum Pseudomonadota; class Alphaproteobacteria; order Rhodobacterales; family Rhodobacteraceae; genus Paragemmobacter; species Paragemmobacter haematequi_A. The sequence continues at coordinate 2,837 of CALRPK020000196.1, read as the reverse complement.
AAGGATCGCGACCATTCCGTTCAGGCCGACACCGACCGAGAAAATCACCAGTTTCGGCACCTCGGGGGGTACGTAGACGGGTTCCAGCGCCAGTTTCAAACCATGGCCCAGGACGCACACCAGAAGGTAGCCAAGGATGGGCACCGCAATCAGGCGCAGCGGGAACACGGCCACGCCCAGAAACAGGACGATCACCGCCTCGGTCGGCAGGGAGTCCACGACAAAATCATTCTGCGTGGCGCCCAATTGGGCGATGACAAATGCCACCGTCAGCGCCATCAGCATGAGGATGAAGACGGACGAATAAAGCCACGGGCGCTGAGCCACTTGCTGTGGGAAATAGGCACGCCGAGGCGTTTCGATCAGCGCAAAGAGCGCCGCCGGGCCAGTGCCGCGTTGACTGACAATTCGTCTGAACATCCTGACCCTTCGGGTCGCCACACTGAAAACAGACCCCACAAAGACGCTTTAGGATGGGTCTGGGTCTGGAAGATATTCCTTCTTTTGTATGGGCGTTACCGCAAGGGTTAGGAAAACTCACACCAAAGGGTGAAACGCCCCCAAGCGGCAATGTCGTCGCGACGGTTTCGGCGCGGGCGAAGGCATTGGTGCCATGCAGCATTTTCGCTGTGTCGACATTCGCAGCCGCAGCGTAAGCTTTGCCTCAGTTTTAAGCAGACCTGTCGAAGCGGACTGGCAGATTTGCGCCTGTTGCATAGCTTCCGGTTGAAAGGCGGCTTGAAGCGGAGGCCAACTCGCTCATATATCGCGGCAAGAGTCGCGACCCGTCTGGCCGCGCGCAACCCTTGGGTTTTATTCCTCTATGTCGATCCAATCGCCTCTGTTCGGCTCTGTCTCGCGTCGGGCTTTCCTTGCGTTTTCGGCGGCACTTGCCCCGGCCTCTGTCCTTGGCCTGCGCGTGGCGGATGCCCAAGAAACCAGCACCCCCGCGGTCGAGGCTGACGCCGCACCGCAGCAATTCTCCTTTGATCTCTTGACCGAGGAGATGCGGATCCTGTCAACCAAGCCGCATGTCACCGCCCCGCCGCCCGAAGGCTTTCTGGGGGAGTTGACCTATGACGACTACCGCCTGATCCGCTTTGCCGATCCGCGGCAGCGTTGGAACGAAGACGGCAGCAATTTCCGGCTGGGCGCGTTCCACATGGGGTGGCTGTTCCCCGAACCGGTGAAAATCTACGAAGTGGCGAATGGCGAATCGGTTGAGATGCGCTTTTCCACCGACGATTTCGAATATCTGAACGATCTGGCCACGCGCGTTCCCGAACACGCCAAATTGCCCGGTGTCGCGGGGTTCCGCCTGAACTATGCGCTGAACCGTCCTGACAAGCTGGACGAACTGGCCGCATTTGTCGGGGCGAGCTATTTCCGCGCGCTGGGGCGCAACTCGGCCTATGGGCTGTCGGCGCGCGGATTGGCGCTGAACACGGCCACCGACAAGGCCGAAGAATTCCCGCGCTTTTCGCGTTTTTACATGGAGCGCGGCACCCAAGGCCCGGACCGCATCACGGTCTACGCCACGCTTGAGGGGCCATCTGTCACCGGCGCTTACAAGTTTGACATCGCGCCGGGGGCCAACACGACGATGGATGTCACCGCGCGTCTGTTCTTCCGCGCCGATATCGCGGAACTGGGCATCGCGCCGCTGACGTCGATGTTCCTGTTCTCCGAAAAGAACCGCGCCGAATTCGATGACTACCGCCCCAATGTCCATGACAGCGACGGGTTGCGCATCCAGCGTGCTGATGGCGATATCATCTGGCGTCCGCTGAACAATCCGCCCCAACTGACCGGCAGCTACTTTGCCGAAACCACGCCGCGCCGCTTTGGCCTGCACCAGCGTGACCGCGATTTTGACAGCTATCAGGACACCGGCGCGCGCTACGAACGCCGCCCGTCGCTGGACGTCGAACCGCTGGGCGATTGGGGCAAGGGCTTTGTCCGTCTTGTCGAAATTCCGTCCGACCTTGAGGCGAATGACAACATCGTCGCCTATTGGGTACCGGAAGCCCCCGCCAAAGCAGGCGACGCGCGGGAATTCGCTTACCGTCTGTATTGGGGTGACCTGCCGCACGATGGCGGCGAACCGCTGGCCTATGTGTTTGAAACCCGCTCTGGCCACGGTGGGTTTGCCGGGGTCGAGGCTGTCCCCGGTTCGCGCAAGTTCGTCGTGGATTTCAAGGGCGGCTTGCTCGCCCAGATGGAGTCCGATGCCCCGATTGAGGCGGTGGTGAATGTCGCCAATGCCGAACTCAGCGGGACCGTGGTGGAACGCATCCATGACACCGATATCTGGCGGCTGGTGATCGACATCACGGCGGCAGAGGGCGCGATCGTGGAACTTTCGGCCCATCTGGCGGGCTATGACCGTCGGCTGACCGAAAACTGGCTCTATCAGTGGATCAACAAGAAATGACCGACCTGTCCGATCAGGCCCAGTTCGACATTGAGGCCAATATCTCTGACCGCGTGGACATGCTGGGCGCGCTGCCCAAAGCCCCGCTGGCGATGCCGCTGCAACGGCTGGAAATGCCGCGCCGCGTTGGGCTTTTGACGATGCTGATGCACCTGCGCCCCGCCCGCACCAGCCGGGCCGGACATTGACCCTTGGCCCTGACGCCCCAAGATGAGGGTCGTGTCGCCCTGACACGCACCCTGTCCTTGACGGCGGCAATTGCGGCTGCCTGCGGTGGCTTTCTGTTGTTCCTGCAATATGGCGCGTCTGACGGGTTGGACATCATCGATGTCCTGCGCTCTGCGCTGATCTTCGCGTCCACCTTCTGGCTGGCATGGGGTGCAGCGCAGGCGATTGCCGGTCT
>CALRPK020000195.1:0-4882 GCA_943370015.1 Paracoccus haematequi | reverse complement strand
GCTTTAACTGGCAGGACAACCGCGATCCGAACGATGCGACCCCGATGCCGGTGATGCTGAAACGCGCCTCGGGCAAGCCCGTCATCACCAATGGCGGCATTGCCGAAGGCGCGCAGGCCGAGGCCGCTTTGACCGGTGGGGCAGACATGGTGGCGTTGGGGCGGCCTTTGTTCGCGCATCCCGACTGGCCCTATATCGTGCGCTCGGGGGCGGCCTATCCATGGCTGGACTTTGACCGCAAATATGTGATCCAGCCGCCTTTGGATTTCAGCATCGCTTACCCGATGGGGCTGGTTGATCCCGAATGGCCGCAGCCATAAGGGGGCGGGCATGTTTCAGGACTGGATCGGGCGGGGCAGCCTGCGTCAGGATGTGGTCTCAGACCGGCTGATCGGCCAGTTCCGCGCCACCTTGCCCGGTCTTTTGGCCCCGGCTGAGGTTCCGCTGGGCCTGTTCTGGACGCTTTGCCCGGATGCTTTGGACCCGTCGCTGCTCGGCCGCGACGGCCATCCCCGGTTGGGGGTGGCGCTGCCGCCCTTGCCCTTGCCGCGCCGGATGTGGGCGGGGGGGGAGATTGTGTTCGACGCGCCTCTGGTCGCTGGCGATGCTGTGGAACGCGACAGCCGGATTGAGGCGATTACCGAAAAGACCGGCTCCACCGGGTCCCTGATCTTTGTCTCGCTGCGGCAGGATTACCGTGTGGGCGGGGAAAGGCGGCTATCAGAGCGGCAAGATCTGGTCTATCGCGCCGATCCGGTGCCGGGGCAGGCGGCCGTGGTCTATCCTTTGGCCCCTGACCTTGGGGAACCTATGGCGGTCATGGACCTGCCGAGTGATCCCGTGCTGCTGTTTCGGTTTTCCGCGCTGACGTTCAATGGTCATCGCATCCATTATGACCCGGATTATGCCCGCAACGTCGAGGGTTACGGCGGTTTGGTCGTGCATGGGCCGTTGCAGGCGGTGGCGATGATGAACCTTGCCGCACGGGTGTTCGGTCGCAGCCCTGCGCGCTTTAGCTATCGCGGCCAATCGCCTTTGATCGTTGGGGAATCCGCGCGGGTGCAGGCTTATGCCGATGGGGATGCGCTGTCGCTGCGCGTGGTGAAGCCGGGTGGACCGGTGACGATGGTGGGGCGGGCGGTTTAGGGCGATTTTGCTTTAGGCAAATTGCCCAAAGGCGCAACGATAGGGATTGCCCCGATGCCCAAAGCATCGGGGCGCGCCCGCACCGCCCCCACGGGGCGGGCGCACATATATGTGCACCCACCCCGCGGTGCGTGCGCGCCCCTACTTGTGCGTAGTTATTGGGAATCCCGCTGCCCCGCCGCCAACACCTCAGCCCTAAACCCACTCGGCGTCTGGCCGAACATCGCCTTGAAGAGCCTTGAAAACTGCGCCTGATCGGAAAAGCCGAAGCGATAGGCGACATCCGACATCTGCCCCGGATTGGGCATTTGCAGCACATCGCGCGCCGCGCGCAGGCGCTGTTCGCGCACGAATTGCGACACGGTGCAGTTCACTTCCGCAAACAACTCATGCAGGTAACGCTTTGAAATCCCGACCGCATCGGCGATCACCTCAGGCGAAAGATCGGCGTTCGACAGGTTCTTCAGGATCACCGTCTCAGCCCGCCGCCGATGTGCCGCGCGCACGGCGGACCCGGCACTCTGATCCGCCTCAGAACTGCGATCCAAGGACAGCGCCAGCAATTCCACCAGATGCCGCCCAAGCACTTGCCCGGACAGCCCATCCGCAGGCACCTGCCCCTGTATCTGCTGGGCCATGGTGGTGAACAGGGACCCGATCCCCTCGCGCCCGTTGAAGACCAGGGCGCAATAGCGGTCCGGGTTGCGCAGCTTGTCGGCCAGCACGGGTTTGGCCACCTTCAGCACGCAAAGATCATTCGCGCTGCCATAGGCGAAACGGTAAGGCTCATCGCCGCGTTCGATGATGAACCCACCGGGATCGCAGCGCACATCGCGCCCCAACTGCCGGAATTCGACCGGAGATTTGCGCGGGATGGTGATGAGATATTCTTCCTCGGTCGTCGCAGCGATGTGGCGGCGGTGGCGTTCGTATTGCACCGCCTCGGTCTGCAAGCGCGACAAGGACACCTCACCGACATTGCCCATCTCAAGCCGCCCGGAAAAGTGGTGCGCATCGCGAAAGGTCAGGTCCAGCGGAAAATAGGCCCGCGCGATGACCGCGTTCCAATGGGCCGCCCGCGCCTGAGCGGGGACGGCGTCCGTGCTGAACTCTGCGCCGTGAACCATAGCCAACCGTCCGCTTGCTGCACGCGGCCTTGCGCCTGCCCTTAAGGTTGGGCTTCACACGCGCGGAGTCAATTCCGTTGCGACCGGGATTGGCCCAAATCCGACCGGAATGGTCAATGATTGGCACTCGGGCGCACCGGCTGACAAAACCTCATGCACGCAGTGACAAGACGCCCGTGGCAAAGCGGGTCACCCTGATGGCTCAGAACAATGACAAGACCGGGATTCGGTCACGACAGGGAACAGGAAATGGCATGACGCGCGGCTTTCGCGCGGGCTGTTTGCGTGACCTCGTCCCGGTCCCGGTCCGCCAAGGAGGCATCCGCATGGCCAAGAGAAATGGCGATCCGATCACCCTGTCCGTGGTGCGCGGGGTGCTGGAAACCACCCAGCGGGAAATGACGCTGGCGCTGGAGCAGACCGCGCGGTCCTCGGTCTTCAACCTCGCCCATGACTATTCCACCGCGCTGTTCAACCACACGCCGGAAATGATCCTGCAAGGGCAGGACATCCCGATCCACCTCGGCTCGCTGATCCCGGCGATGAAATCCGTGGCGAAGTATTTCGATGGTGAGATCAACGACGGCGATCTGATGCTGCACAATGACCCGTCCTATGGCGGGTCGCACATCATCGACACCTGCATGTATATGCCGGTGTTCTATGAGGGCGAGTTGGTCTTCTGGACCGTCTGCAAGGGCCACCTGACCGACATCGGCGGTCCGGTGCCCGCAGGCTATAACCCCAATGCGACCGAGATTTACGCCGAAGGCCTGCGCATCCCGCCGATCAAGATCTGGGACAAGGGCAAGCCGCGCCATGATGTGATGAACATGATCCTGTCCAACATGCGGGCGCGGCGGGACCAAGAGGGCGACTTCAACGCGCTGATTGGGGCCTGTCAGGTGGGGGCGCGGAACCTGAAGCGTCTGATGGACAAATACGGCAAGGTGCTGGTGCAAGAGTGCATCGCCGAACTTCTGGACATGGCCGAGCATCACATGCGGTCGCTGATCGCCGAGGTGCCGGATGGCACCTATACCGGCACTGCGATCCTTGAGGATGCAGGCCACGGTTACGGCGATTTTGAGATCACGGCGACGGTGACGATCAAGGGAAATGGCTGCCACATCGCCATCCAATCCCCGCCGCAAATCCCCTATTTCATTAACAGTTACGAAGGCAATAGCCACTCCGGCGTCTACCTTGGCCTGATGATGTTCGCCCAACTGCCGCCCCCCTATAATGAGGGGCTTTACCGCTGCGTCAGCACCGATATGGGGCCGTTGGGCACGCTCTGTAACGCCAAATCCCCTGCACCGCATATGAACTGCACCACCACGCCGATGGAGACGCTGACTGATGCGGTGCGTCTGGCCTTTGAACAGGCCGCGCCTGCCAAAGTCTCGGCCTCTTGGGGCCATGCCAACGGCTGCAACATCGCCGGGTGGGACAAGCGCCATGATGAGGAATATGTGACGATGGTGCTGGCCTCGATCATCTCGGGTGCCGGAGCGACGTCACAGGCCGATGGCTGGCACGCCGTGGGGCCGGAGTGCTGCTTTGGCGCGCTGACCTCGGGCGATATTGAGATGCTGGAGCACAGCTATCCGATCATCATCCACCGCTATTCGCTGATGGAAGACTCGGGCGGCGCGGGCAAGAACCGCGGCGGGTCGGGAACCTGCTGGGAGGTGGAGCCCTTGGACACCCCCATGACCCTGATCACCTTTGGCGAAGGTCGCCGTATCCCTGCGATGGGGGCGGCGGGGGCCTCATCCGTGATGGTGGATAAAAAGGTGGGCCGGTTGGAAATCACCCGCGACGGCCAGACGCAGATCATCACCAACAACGTGATTGAGACGATCCAACCCGGTGAACGCGCCGCGAACAAGAACCCCGGCGGCGGCGGCTTCGGCAACCCGTTTGAGCGCGATGTGCAAAAGGTGGTCGAGGATGTCCGCAACGGTCTGGTCAGCCTTGACGGGGCGCGACTGGATTACGGCGTCGTCATCACCGACCGCGCCACCCTGACCGTCGATACTGCTGCCACCGCCGCAATGCGCGCCACTGCCGCCTGATAAGGAAGACTGACATGCAAAACAAATACAGGCTTGGCATTGACGCAGGCGGAACCTTCACCGACTTCATCCTTGCCGATCGCGATGGGGAAGTGCGGATTTTCAAGGCGCTCTCCACGCCGCAAGACCCCACGCAAGCCATCCGCAACGGCCTCGCGCTGATTGAAGAAGAGACGGGGATCACGGCGAGCGACATCGTCTCGAACTCTGACCTCTGCATCAACGGCACGACCGTCGGCCTCAATGCGCTGATCCAGCACAAGGGCGCGCTGACCGGCCTGATCGCCACGGCAGGGCATGAGGACAGCATCGAAATCCGTCTGGGCCATAAAGAGGACGGCTATCGCTATGACCCGGAATACCCGCCCGCCCGCATGCTGGTGCCGCGCTATCTGCGGCGCGGGGTGCGCGAACGGGTCGTCTCCACCGGGGCCGTGCACACGCCGCTGAACGAACAGGATGTGCGCGATGCCTGCACGCATTTCCTGCGCGAAGGGGTGGAGTCTGTGGCCATCAGCTTCGTCTGGT
>CALRPK020000194.1:0-4888 GCA_943370015.1 Paracoccus haematequi | reverse complement strand
ATCGTCTTGCGGCGGGGCTTTCGGGGGGTCCGTCTCCCCATCGCCAAAGTCCAAGGCCGATAGGGCATCCGTCAGGGTCAGGTCCGCAGGCGGGGCTGCGGGCGCATCGTCGTCCAGATCATCGCCAAAAGCCGCGAAGGCCGCACCCAGATCAAAGGCCGGGCGCGCAAGGGCTGCCGCTGGCGCTGCGGCGGGGTCGTCGGCAGCGGAGTCGCCCAACGCCGACAGCATCGACAGGGCCGAGGCCATCACCGGCGGCGGGGTGGGCACGAAAACGGGGGTGTCGTCCGGCGCGTCCTCGGTCGCGGTTTCCGACGCCATCATCGCGGCAATCGCTGCCGCGTCCATCGCCCCCGGCTTTGCCTTGCGCGTCTTGGTCTTGGCGCGGGCCGGTTTGGCGGCGACATCGGGCGAGGGAATGCTGGCGGCTTCGTCCGTGACAGTCTCGGCGGGTGCCGTATCACCCGGCAGGGCAAGGTCGGTGGGCGGTTCGGCGTCTGCCAGCACCTCCTCCGGCATCGAAACAGCCGCCACCGGCGGTGCCGCATCTTCCGCGACTGCGCTCTGCTCTGCGTCATCGTCATCCGCCGCAGCCAAGGCGGCGAACAGATCAGCCACGGGTGGCGCGGCCTTGACGGCGCGCGGCGGCGGTGGGGCATCATCCTCGGCCCCGGCTTCCATCAGCAGTTTTGCGGCCGCCTCTAGCGCCAGCGTGCTGAGCGCGCCTGCCTTCAGCGGGGCCTTTGGCACCTCTGGCGCGACCACAATGGGCGGCGGTACGGCCACGGCAATGCGTTCCGGCAGATCGTCGCGCAGGATGGCCAAGCGGGCGGCCAACACCGCCCGCCGCGCCGTGCCATTGGGCAGACGACCATAGAGATCGCGCAACCGATCCAGCGCCGCCGCCACATCCAACCCCGCCAGCGCGCGCAGCATCATGGCCGACGCCGCGCGATGATCGGCAAAGGTCACGCCCGCATCGGGATCAATCGGCACGACCTCAACCGTGACAGCGGGGGCAAGCGGTGGGGGGGCTTTGCGTGGCGGCATCTTCGGCCCTTTCAGCGGGACTGTGGCATCTGGCACGGTCCTTGCAAGTTCCGGTCCAGTCGGGGGCGATCCCGGCGCAGCGTGCAAGGTTTGCCAAGAATGACGACCACATTCCGCGATACGATAGGGCTGCATGCCAATGCGCTGATCCTGCGGGAAAAGCGCAACGAGGTTCTCGCCTCGAACATCGCCAATGCCGCGACGCCGAATTTCAAGGCGCGCGATTTCGATTTCGAGACCGCTTTGAACGAGGCCCGCGCGGGTGGCCCGTTGCGCCAGACCGATGCGCGGCACCTGTCCGCCGCGACCGGGGGCGATGCGGCGATGGGCTACCGCGTGCCGGTCACCGCCTCGCTGGACGGCAATACGGTGGAGCCGGGGGTAGAGCAGATGGAGTTTTCCGAAAACACCCTGCGCTACCAGACCAGCCTGCAACTGCTGAACCGCCGGATTTCCGGCCTGATGACCGCGATCAAGGGAGAGTGACGATGGCTGACATCCGCAATGTCTTTGACGTCGGTGCCCGTGCCCTGTCGGCACAGATGGTGCGCATGAACACCGTGGCGTCGAACCTTGCCAATGCTGACACGGTATCCACCACCAAGGACGGGGCCTTTCGCGCCCTGCGCCCGATCTTTGAGACGACCTATGCCGATGCGATGGGCAAAACCGGGCTCGCCACCAGCGATGTGGCCGATGTGGTGATGCTGGACCGCACCCCCGAACGCGAGTTCCGCCCGGACCATCCCGCCGCTGACAAGGACGGCTTCGTCTGGAAAGCCGCCATCGACCCGGATGAAGAGATGGTCGAGATGGTCGAAGCCAGCCGCCAGTATCAGAATACGCTGGAAACCATGTCCACGCTGCGCACCCTGATGGCCCGCACCGTGCAGATGGGATCGTAAGGGGGCATCATGATCACGCTTGATCCGAAAACCGGCAGCCTGACCAACGGTGCCACAGGCCAGACCGCCAGCACGCCCAATGCCAAGACGGAAATGGGCCAAAGCGATTTCCTGACGCTGATGCTGGCCCAGCTTCAGGCGCAAGACCCGCTGAACCCGATGGACAACGCCGATTTCGTCGCGCAGCTGGCGCAGTTTTCGCAGGTCAGCGGTCTGGAAAAGATCAACCAGTCGGTCGAGGCGCTCAGCGGTGGCATGGGCGATTTTCGCGTCGCCTCGGCGGCGAATATGCTGGGCCGTCAGGTTCTGGTGCCGGGTGGCGTGGCGCGCGCGGGGGCCGATGGCGGCGTTCATGGCGTCGTCACCCTGCCCGAGGATGCCAGTTCCGTCGTCGTCACCTACAGCCATGGCGTGACGGGCGAATTGCTGAAATCCGTGCCCTTGGGCGCGCAGGCCAAGGGCGACATGCCCTTTGACTGGACCGATGTGCCCGCCGATCTGGTGGCCAGCCGCACGCCGATCCGCGTGTCCGTCTCTGCCACTGGGGCCGAAGGGACCAAGACCGTCGGCCCGCAGGTCTATGCGCGGGTGATGTCGGCCTCGTCCGGCGGAACGGCGCAAGACCTGACCCTGCAAGTCGAAGATTACGGCGCGATGAACGCGCTGGAAGTGAACTCTATCCGCTGATGCCTGCGGACCAACAACGCAAAGGACTGAACAGATGTCGATGAGCACCGCCCTGTCGGGCCTGATGGCCGCACAGACCGAAATCTCCACCACCTCGAACAACATCGCGAACGTGGGCACCATGGGCTTTCGCGGCAGCCGGGTCGAGTTTTCGGATGTGTTTTCCACCTCGCCCTTCAGCGCGACGCGCACGGCGGTCGGCACCGGGGTGCAGGTGCAGCGCGTGGTGCAGGATTTCAGCCAAGGCAACGTGGTGACCACCGGCAACCTGTTGGACATCGCCATCGAAGGTCAGGGATTTTTCGCGCTGCAACAGCTTGCCACGGAAAACGCGGTGCGGGGTGGGGCGATCTATTCCCGCTCGGGCGCTTTTGCGCTGAACAAGGATGGCTATGTCGCCGACCATGGCAACCGCGCGCTTCTGGCATGGCCTGTCGCGGTGGATGGCAAACCCCTGACCGAAGATCTGATCCGCGCCGAACCGCTGCAAATCCCCATGCAGCGCGGAGAGCCGACCCCGACCAGCGTTATCAACATCACGGCAACCTTGCCCACCGCGGCCACCGCTTTGGGTCAGCAAGACGCCGTGCCGCCGACCAAACCCTTTGACAAGACCGATCCGACGACCTTTGCCCATCACACGGTCGTTCCCGCCTTTGATGCCGAGGGCAAGGGGATGGAGGCCGATGTGTACTTCATCCGCACCGCCTCGGCCTCGGTCGCCTCGCCGAACACAAGCTATGAGATGCGGATGTTCGTGGACGGGATCGAGCGTGTGGCATCTCCCACCGCGTCCGTGACCTTCGGTGCGGATGGCCGCTTGGCATCGGGCGCAAGCCATACCTTCGGCAGCGGGATCGACATCATGTCGCTGGACCTGACGGGGTCCTCCGTTGCAGCTGCGCCGTTCACGGTGGACACCGCCGCGCATAATGGCAAAACGCGCGAGCAACTGACCAACCTTGACATCGACAATCTGGGCGGGGTCTGGGCCACCTATGGCACGGGGCAGCGCGTTGCCTTGGGACAGGTCGTGCTTGCAACCTTCTCGAACCCGCAGGGCTTGCGGTCGCTGGGCAAGGCGACCTTTGCCGCCACCGCCGAAAGCGGCCCGGTGCAGACCGGCCTGCCCGGCAGCGCGGGCTTTGGCGCACTGCGTTCGGGTGCGCTGGAGCGGTCGAACGTCGAATTGACCGAGGAATTGGTGAACCTGAGTTCCGCCCAGCGCAACTATCAGGCCAGCGCCAAGGCGATGGAAACATCGACCTCGCTGATGCAGACCATCATGAACATCCGCACCTGATAGGCGGAAAGGGCCCGCGCCATGGACCGTTTCATCCACACAGCCCTGAATGCGATGGGCAACCTGCGCGGCGTGAACAGCGTCAATGCGCAGAACCTTGCCAACATGAACGTGCCGGGCTTCCGGCGCGATTTCATCGCCGAAGGGGCCAGCTTTTCGCTGGAAGATGCGGATGGCAATCTTTCCGCCCGCGCCTTTCAGTTGGATCGCGAAGAGGCCGGGTTTTCCGATCTTCCGGGCTTCATGGACAAGACGGGCGAAGATCTGGACATCGCCATCCCCGACAAGGGCTATTTCTACATCCAGCCCGAAACCGGCGGTGCGCCTGCCCTGACCCGGCGGGGGGATTTGCGCGTGGGGCTGGACGGCGCGCTGGTGACGGGCGCAGGCGATGCCGTGCTGTCGCAGGGCCTGACGCCCATCGTCCTGCCGCCCTTTCGCAACATCGTCATCGACGATCTGGGCCGCATCACCATCGAACCCCTCGACGGCGCGCCCGGCGAACGGCTTGAGGTGGCGACCATCGGCACCACCGACGCTGCCGGTCTGAAACTGTCCAAGGATGAGGATGGCCAGATCCGCCCCGTCAACGGCCCCCTGCCCCGCCCGGATCAAACCGCCAAAGTGGCGCAAGGCGTGCTCGAAGGGTCAAACGTCAACGCGACCGAGGAACTGATCGCCTCGATCGACCTGCAACGCAGTTTCGAGTTGAACATGCGGATGATCAGCACCGCCAAGGAGATCGACGAGGCCGGATCGCGCCTGATGCGGATGCCGGAATAAACCCGGCCCGATTAATCCCCGCAGACGTAAACCGCGCCGCCCACCACCACCACGCTGACCACCGCCGCCGTGATGGCCGCAGGTGCCGTGACGGTGGAAATCGCGGAATTCGCTGCCGATCCCAAGGTGCGTTTGACGTAATTCTTGGCACCCGAGGTGA
>CALRPK020000193.1:0-4907 GCA_943370015.1 Paracoccus haematequi | reverse complement strand
GGGGCGCGGCCGTCCCGCCCCCGCCGAGTCAGATCGGGGGCGGCCGCACGTATACGTGCAACCACCCCGGCGGGACAGCCGCGCCCCTGACTGATGTGTTGCTTTGGCCCCCTAAACCTCAACCTTCAGCGCAGCCTGCTCGCCCACGCCGAAAACCCGCTTGTAGCGCTCCACCTCTGCCGCTGGCCCCATCGCCTTGTTGGGGTTGTCTGACAGCTTCACCGTCGGGCGGCCATTGGCGGACACTGCCTTGCAGACCAAGGAGAATGGCGCCAGCCCATCCCCGGCCAACCCCCGGAAGTCATTGGTCAACATGGTGCCCCAGCCGAAGGACACCTTGACCCGCCCGACAAACTGACGGTGCAATTCCTCGATCTTCTCGACATCCAGACCGTCGGAAAAGATCACCAGCTTGGTCGTCGGGTCTTCGCCCTTTTCCGTCCACCAGCGGATTGCCGTTTCCGCCCCGGTTGCGGGATCACCCGAATCGATGCGGATGCCGGTCCATGTGGATAGCCAATCCGGCGCGTGGCGCAGAAAGCCTTCGGTGCCGTAAGTGTCGGGCAGGATGATCCGCAGATTGCCGTCATGTTCCTCGTGCCAGTCGGCCAGCACCTGATAGGGGGCCTGCGCCAATTCGGCATCGCTGTTGGTCAGCGCGGAATAGACCATCGGCAGTTCATGGGCATTGGTGCCAATCGCCTCAATGTCCCGTTTCATCGCGATGCGGCAGTTTGAGGTGCCGATGAACTTTGACCCCAACCCCTCTTGCATCGCTTGTACGCACCAATCCTGCCACAAAAAGGAATGCCGCCGCCGCGTGCCGAAGTCGGCGATTTTCAGCGTGTCGATGCCGCGCAGGCGTTCGATCTTTTCCCAAAGCTTGGTCATCGCGCGGGCATAGAGGATTTGCAGTTCAAACTTCCCCATGCCTTTCAGCACGGCGCGGGACCGCAACTCCATCAACACCGCAAGCGCGGGGATTTCCCACAGCATGACCTCGGGCCAACTGCCCTCAAACGTCAGTTCATATTGGCCGTCGTGCTTTTCAAGGTGGTAAGGCGGCAAGCGCAGACCTTCGAACCACTCCATGAAATCGGGGCGGAACATCTGGCGCTTGCCGTAAAAGGTGTTGCCGCGCAGCCATGTAGATTCCCCGCGTGACAAAGACAGCGAGCGGACATGATCCAACTGTTCCCGCAGTTCACCTTCGTCGATCAATTCCGCAAGGCGGATGGATTTGGTGCGGTTGATCAGGCTGAAGGTGACTGTCGTATCCGGCTTGTTGCGGAAAATCGACTGGCACATCAGCAGCTTGTAAAAGTCGGTGTCGATGAGGGACCGAACGATCGGGTCGATCTTCCAGTTGTGGTTATGGACCCGGGTGGCGATATCGACCATCAATCCTCCAGCGCGACACCGGCCGCGCGCATCTGTTCCGTCATGGTGGCCAAAGACCCGTTCAGATCAATGGCCCGGCAAGCGCCCATCAGCACCCGCACCTTGTAGCCCAAACGCGCCGCATCCAGCGCGGAATAGGCCACGCAGTAATCGGTGGCGAGGCCGACCAGCGTGACCGCCGTGATCCCGCGCGCCTTTAGATAGCCGTCAAGGCCGGTTGTGGTGCTGCGGTCATTCTCGAAGAACGCCGAATAGCTGTCGATTGCCGCCCGAAACCCTTTGCGGATCACCAGATGGGCGGGATCGGTGGACAGCGCGGGGTGGAAATCCGCGCCCTCGGTCGCCTGCACGCAATGGGTGGGCCAGAGCACCTGCGGGCCATAGGGCATCTCGATCAGACTGAACGGTGCCGCACCGGGGTGGTTCACGGCAAAGCTGGCATGATGGCGCGGGTGCCAATCTTGCGTCAACACCACCGTCCGGAATTCGGCCATCAGCGCATTGACGCGGGGGATGATCGCATCGCCTTCCGCCACCGCCAGCGCACCGCCGGGGCAGAAGTCATTCTGGATGTCGATCACGATGAGGGCTTCGGTCTCGGGGCGCATCGCGGAACCTCTGTCACGCTTCGGTGATCCTGCGTAGGAAACCCCGCCCCATGCGTCAATGGCGGGCGATGGGGACTGTGGTGGAAAACTGCGGCTTGCGCTTGAAATCGGCGCAGAATGGGGGCAATCCGGCAAAATGCTGACCGTCGCCGCGCTGTACCACTTCGCCCGCTTCCCGGATCCTGCCGCCCTGCGGGGGCCGCTATTGGACCTGTGCCTTGCGCATGGGATCAAAGGATCGCTCTTGCTGGCGGGCGAAGGGATCAATGGCACCATCGCAGGCACCCGCGAAGGCATAGACGCCGTGATCGCCCATATCCGCGCTTTGCCGGGCTGTGCAGGCGTGGAGTGGAAGGAAAGCCCCGCGCCCGAAATGCCCTTTGGCCGCATGAAGGTGAAGCTGAAGCGCGAGATCGTGACGATGGGCCAGCCCGATGTCGATCCCCGCGCGCAGGTCGGGCATTACGTTGCCGCCGCCGATTGGAACGCGTTGATTTCCGCGCCAGATGTGGCCGTGATCGACACCCGCAACGACTATGAGGTCGCCATCGGCACCTTCGATGGCGCGGTGGACCCCGGCACCAAAGCCTTCAGCGAATTTCCGGCCTGGTGGGAGGCGAACAAGGACCGCTTCCACAACAAGCGCATCGCTATGTTCTGCACCGGCGGCATTCGCTGCGAGAAATCAACCAACTGGCTTTTGCAGCAAGGTGTGCCCGAGGTTTACCACCTCAAGGGCGGCATCCTGAAATACCTGGAGGATGTGCCCAAAGAGGAAAGTCTTTGGCAGGGCGAATGCTTCGTCTTTGACGACCGCGTGTCGCTGGGTCACGGCTTGGTGCCGGGGCAAATGTCCACATGCGGGGCCTGCCGCCGCCCCTTGACGCCCGAGGATCGCACCCGCCCGGAGTTTGAGGATGGCGTCTGCTGCCACCATTGCGCGGCGGAATATGGCGAGGCTGACCGCGCGCGTTTCCGCGAACGGCAAAAGCAGATGACGCTGGCCGCCGCGCGCGGTGAGCGGCATCTGGGGGCGGAGTAGCCGCAGCCCTGCGAAGCCTGACGCAGGCTTCGCGACGAAGTTTGACGCAACCTTCGTGCGGCCAGCGGCGGCAAACGAAGCCTGCGACAGGCTTCGTCGCGGAATTTGCGTCAAACTCCGCCTTTGCAGGTCAACGCAGGCGCAATCCTGCGGCGTCAAAGAACAGCGCAGCCCCTGCATCCACTGTCAGCCCGACCGTCGATCCCAGCGGCGGGATTACATCCCCCTTCGCCTCGATCACCAGTTTCTCACCGCTGGGGGCGAGCAGGTGGATATAGGTCACGCCCCCCAGCGCCTCGGTCACTTCAACCCGGTGGGTGTCCCCTGTGGTGATGTGCAGATGTTGCGGGCGCAGGCCGATGGTTATGGCCGTGCCC
Organism: Paracoccus haematequi; assembly: GCA_943370015.1. Taxonomy (GTDB): domain Bacteria; phylum Pseudomonadota; class Alphaproteobacteria; order Rhodobacterales; family Rhodobacteraceae; genus Paragemmobacter; species Paragemmobacter haematequi_A. Next base: position 1,479 of record CALRPK020000193.1, on the reverse strand, counting down.
TTGGCGGGCAGTTGTGCCCCGGTGACGACCGATGCCGCCAATCCTGGCACTGCGGCGGATGTGACGTCCGAGGTGGCATTCAGGAAATTCATCGCAGGGCTGCCGATGAACCCCGCGACAAAGCGGTTGTCCGGGTCGTGGTAAAGGTCGAGGGGTTTGCCCACCTGTTCCACCCGGCCCTTGCGCAGCACCACGATCTTGTCGGCCAGCGTCATCGCTTCGACTTGGTCGTGGGTCACATAGATCATCGTCGCGCCGATTTCGCGGTGCAGACGGGCGATTTCCACCCGCATTTCCACCCGCAACTCGGCATCAAGGTTGGACAGCGGTTCGTCGAACAGGAACACCTCTGGCCCCCGCACGATGGCGCGACCGATCGCAACACGCTGGCGCTGGCCGCCGGACAGGGCCTTGGGCTTGCGGGTGAGCAGGTCTTCCAGCTTCAGGATGCGCGCGGCTTCGGCAACCTTGCTGTCAACCTCGGCCTTGGGGTGGCCCGTCATCTTCAGCCCGAAGCCCATGTTTTCCGCCACGGTCATATGCGGATAAAGCGCATAGGTCTGGAACACCATCGCCACGCCACGTTCGGACGGATCGGCCTGCGTCACATCCCGCGCGCCGATGCGGATCTGGCCGGAGGAGGTTTCCTCAAGCCCTGCCACCATCCGCAAAAGGGTGGATTTGCCGCAGCCCGAGGGGCCGACGAAAACGCAGAACTCGCCATCCTCGATCTGCAAGTCCACGCCGTGGATGACTTGGGCATCCCCGAACCGCTTGACCACGTTCTGCAATTGAACGCCTGACATGTGAAATCCTCCCTCAACCCTGTTCGGGAAAGCGCCAGCTTTCCGCCTCTGCCGCAATACGCGCGGCGGTTTCCTTGATGCGTCCTGACCGCGCCTCAAGCGCGGCCAGGGACGAGCGACTCGTCGTGGATGTGACCGACAGCGCGCCGATCACCCGCCCCGTGCTGGTCAGAATCGGCGCGGCGCAGCAGATGATTCCCGGCTCATGCTCTTCATCGTCGAAGGCATGGCCACGGCGGCGAATCATCCCCAACTCGGCCCGCAGCTTTTCGGGACTGTCGAGCGTGCGCAGCGTGTATGGGTGGAAGCTTTGCCGGGTGATCGCCTGTTCAACCGCCGCGTCGGGCAGGAAGGCGAGCATGGCCTTGCCCACCCCGGTGCAATAGGCGGGGCCGACTTTTCCGGCTTGGGCGAACATCTCAACCGGCTTCGTCGCGTTGCGTTTGTCGACATAAAGCACCTGCCCGCCATCCATCTGGGCAAGGTGGATCGTCTCACCGGTTTCGGCTGACAATTCATCCAGATAGGGCCGCGCGATGGGCGCAAGCGAAGAGGTTTTCCACGCCGCATGGGCCAACCGCACCAGCCGCACGCCAAGGCTATAGGTCTGGCGGTCCGCGTCATAGGCGACCATGCCCTGATGGGTCAGCGTTTGCAGCAAACGGTAGAGCGT
>CALRPK020000192.1:0-4910 GCA_943370015.1 Paracoccus haematequi | reverse complement strand
CCCTTTATCGAAGCCGTGCAACAGGCCGCCACAGCCATCGGTACCGCGTTCGAGGCCGAGATTGCATCCGGGCGCATCACCGCTGCCGCGCTGTTCGACCGCGAATGTCGCCCCATCCCCGACACCAATCCCCAGCAATACGCCACCCGCTATCTGGATACCGCCGACCGCATCCTGCCTCAGGTGCAGGAACCCTTGTTGTCGCTGTCGGATCGCGTGGTGTTCTGTGCGGCGGTGGATGTGAACGGCTTTCTGCCCACCCATAACCGCAAGTTTTCCATGCCGCAGCGCCGGGGCGATCCGACATGGAACGCCGCCAACTGCCGCAACCGCCGCCTGTTCAATGATCGTGTCGGCCTGACCGCCGGACGCAACACCCAACCCTTCTGCCTGCAAGCCTATCGCCGCGACATGGGCGGCGGGGAATTTGCCCTGATGAAGGACGTCTCTGCCCCCATCATCGTCCAAGGGCGGCATTGGGGCGGGTTGCGACTGGCCTACAAGGCGTAAAGGGCGCGGGGGCATAAGCAGCGCAGGGGCATAAGTGGCGCAGGGGCCTTTCAAGCTTGCATCCTTGCCGCTTTCCCCTATAAGGCCCCATCCTTTCCGCACTCACGTGAACCGGCGCAGCCTCTCGTGGACGGGCCGCGGAAAGGCCAAACGCCCGTCCTATGAAATGCGCCATGACAGGACTGGAGTGAACATGCCGCTTTACGAGCATGTCTTCATCGCGCGTCAGGACCTTTCCAACGCGCAGGCCGAAGGCCTCATCGAACATTTCTCCACGGTTCTCGCGGACAACGGCGGCAAAGTCGTTGAACACGAATACTGGGGCGTCAAGACGATGGCCTACAAGATCAACAAGAACCGCAAGGGCCACTACGCCTTCCTGAAGTCGGACGCTCCGTCGTCTGCCGTTCAGGAAATGGAACGCCTGATGCGCCTGCATGACGACGTGATGCGCGTTCTGACCATCAAGGTCGACGCACATGGCGAAGGCCCGTCCGTGCAGATGCAAAAGCGCGACGAGCGTGAGCGTGGCGACCGTGGCGACCGTCCTGAGGGCGGCTTCGGCGGTGGCGAACGTCGTGAGCGTTCGGGTGGTTTCGGTGGTGGCGACCGCGGCGGTGACCGTGGCGGCTTCCGTCGCTGATCTTGGGCAGGAAAGGATAAACTATGGCGAACAAACCGTTTTTCCGCCGCCGCAAGGTCTGCCCCTTCTCGGGCGACAATGCTCCGGCCATCGACTACAAGGACGTCCGTCTGCTGCAGCGCTACATCTCTGAGCGCGGCAAGATCGTCCCGTCCCGTATCACCGCAGTTTCGGCGAAAAAGCAGCGTGAACTGGCGCAAGCCATCAAGCGCGCCCGCTTCCTCGCCCTGCTGCCCTACGCCGTGAAGTGAGGGCCTGAACAATGCAAGTCATCCTCCTTCAGCGCGTGGCCAAGCTTGGCCAGATGGGCGAAGTCGTCAACGTCAAGGACGGCTACGCCCGCAACTACCTGCTGCCGCAAGGCAAGGCGCTTCGTGCAAACGAATCCAACATCAAATCCTTCGAGGCCAAAAAGGCCCAGCTTGAGGTGCATAACCTTGAGACCAAGAAGGAAGCCGAAGTTGCTGCCGCCAAGCTGGACGGTCAGTCCTTCGTGGTGATTCGCTCGGCATCTGATGCGGGCGCGCTTTACGGCTCCGTCACCACCCGTGACGCTGCCGATGCCGCTACGGCTGCTGGCTTCACCGTGTCGCGCACGCAAGTCGTGCTCGACCGTCCGATCAAGGATCTGGGCCTGCACACCGTCTCGGTCGTGCTGCACCCGGAAGTCTCGGTCAAGGTGACCATCAACGTCGCCCGTTCGGTGGAAGAAGCCGAACTGCAAGCGTCGGGCAAATCGATCCAGGAACTGGCAGCAGAGGCTGATGCCGCTGCCGATTTCGAAATCGCCAACCTGTTCGACGACATCGGCGGGGCTGCGTCGGAAGACGCGTGATCCTGACCAGATTTTGCGGCTTTCGGGCCGCAGACCTGATCCGCGCGGGGCAACCTGCGCGGATTTTTCTTTTCAGGGCAGCGACATCCCCTTGTCGGCTTTGCAAGCGCCAGCGGCCTGCAGCACGGCTAGGCTAGGCAAAACCGCAGGACATCCGACATGACGCACGCCCCCACCCTGCCCCGCCGCGATTCGGCCCGTGGGATCATCTTGCTCTGTCTGGGGATCGCCATCTTCGCGCTGCAGGATGTGATCCTGAAATGGCTGGCCGGGGATTATCCGCTGTCGCAGGTGATGCTGACCCGCAGCGTGACCGCCGTGCCGATCATGCTGGTTTTCGTGCATCTGGATGGCGGCTTGCGGACGCTGTTCACACCGGGAACCAAGGCGATGATCGCGCGCGGCCTGATCATGTTCGTGGCCTATTTCGCCTATTACATCGCCCTGCCCGCCCTGCCCCTTGCCACCACGGTGGCGCTCTATTTCTCGGCCCCGCTGTTCATCACCATCCTGTCTGTCGTGCTGCTGAAGGAACACGTCGGCCCAAGGCGCTGGATTGCGCTGGCGCTTGGCTTCTTTGGCGTGGCCCTTATGCTGCAACCCGAAGGCAGCGGCTTTGAATGGGCCGCCCTTTTGGTGCTGCTGTCGGGGTTTGCCTATGCCCTGTCGATGATCGCAGCGCGCGTGCTGGGCGGCAAGGAAACCGGACCTGCCTTGGCCTTTTGGGGCAATGCGGTGTTTTTGCTGCTGTCCTTGGTGATTTCCGCCACCTTGGGCAGCGGTGCCTATGAGGGCGTGTCAGACCACCCCAGCGTGGCCTTTCTTTTGCGCGGCTGGGTCACGCCCACTGCCTTTGACCTGTCGCTGATGATGGCCACCGGCGTCGTGGCAGCCCTTGGCCTGACCCTGCTGACCCAAGCCTACCGCATCGCCGAAGCAAGCGTGGTCACCCCCTTCGAATACACCGCCATGGTCTGGAGTGTGATCTACGGCTGGATCATCTGGCAGGATTGGCCACGCATCCTCGACTGGGTCGGGATCGCCATCATCATCGGATCGGGGATGTATATCCTGTGGCGCGACGGCGCGCGCGCACAGGATTGACGGAGCTCTTACGACTGCCGGGCGGCAATCATCGTCTTGGCACGGGCGTAAAGCACCTGATCGAAGTGGAACAACGGCTCCAGCACCTCACGCGCAAGGTCATTGCGCGGTGACAGCGCCACAGCCTTGCCCGTGCTTTCAAACAGGCTGGCCAAAGCCACCGTCTGTTCGGTCAGACGCAGCAGACCGCGTTGCAGCGTGCCCTGATCCTCGCAAAAGCCGACCAGCGAGAATGACGCCAGATTGGCCAGCGATTTGTCGACATCGCGCAGCGTCAGCGGCTTGACCATGGCGGACATGGTGCCGGTCAACAGCATACGGGTTTGCAGATTGTCCAACCCACCCTCAACCGGTTGCAAGCGGCGGCGAAACCGCTCCAGCCCGGGGCGAGAGGTGAAATCCGCTGCCGCCACCTCGGACGCCAAGGCCCGTGCGACCGATCCATCCGGCCCCGCGCCATCGGGTCCAAGAATCGCCAGACGATTGATTTGCGACACCAGACGCGCCCAAGGATCGCGCAGGATGGTGACGCGCTTATAGGCATCAGAACCGCGATACATCTGCCACCGCATCAGCGGCAGGGCCCCGGTCAGACAATCGCTGCGCACCGTTTCGTGCCGTCCGGCAAGGATCGTGCTGGCCAGATCCTCAGCGCCTTCGGTCACCGCATCGGCACCATAGATACGGCGCAGAAAGGTGATGAGGCTTGCGCCAGAAGTTCTTGGAATATGAAGGAAAAAAACGGGGACGCGATCCCCTTTTGTCTCGAACGGAACCCGCTTCACCAAGGCTGCGGGCGCAGCGCGAAACGGTTCCTTGGTGGGAACCACAGTCAACTGTGGCGCAGGTCGCGATGTGTTTGCCACACCGCCAGACGAAACCACAGACCGAGACGACGAACCAAAACCAAATCGCATGAGCCCTCCTTGAAGGCCCGAACTCACATATACCACCATTCCCGAACCGGGAGCGGAAATGGCCGGGCGCAACATGCGCCCGACCATTCAATTATCACAATTCGTCAAGCGCTTCGATGGCTTTCTGAAGGTCGTCTTTGGAAACTTCCTTCTCGGTCACTTTGGCACCGGCCACGATGTGGTCGACAACCTTGTCTTCGAAGATCGGCGCGCGCAGTTGCTGCTGCACTTGCGGATTCTTCTGGACGAAGTCGAAATAGGCGCGCTCCTGACCCGGATACTGACGCGCAGCGGCCAGCACGGCTTGCGTCATTTCCGCATCGGTCACGGTCACTTCGGCCTTGCGGCCCACTTCGGCCAGCAAGAGACCCAGACGGACCCGACGCTCTGCCAGTTTGGCATGCTCTTCGGTCGCCTCGATGGCCCCATGGTTGTGGCCATGGTCATGCGGGTTTTCTTCGTGCCACAGTTGATGCGCGATCTGCGAGGCCTCAGCCTCAACCAGCTTGGCGGGCAGGTCGAACTTGACCAGCGAGTCGAGCTGATCCAGCAGGGCGCGCTTCAACACGGCGCGGGCAGCGCCTTTGTATTCGGCCTGCAGGCGTTCCGCGATCTGGCCCTTCAGCGCGGACAGGTCCTCTGCGCCGAATTTCTTGGCCAGCTCGTCGTCGATCTCTGCCGCTTTCGGGGCTTTGACCGATTTGATCGTGCAGGCAAACACCGCTGCCTTGCCCGCCAGATGCGGCGCGCCATAGCTTTCCGGGAAGGTCACGTTGACCGAGACTTCCTCGCCTTCCTTGGCGCCGACCAACTGGGCCTCAAAGCCCGGGATGAAGGAGTTGGAGCCCAGCACCAGCGGATAGTCATCCGCCGAACCGCCCTCAAACAGTTCCCCATCAAC
>CALRPK020000191.1:0-4944 GCA_943370015.1 Paracoccus haematequi | reverse complement strand
CAGGCGGGCGAACGGCTTTACGCGCGCGGCACGGCGATGCTGGCCGAATTCAACGACATCAAGCTTGAGGTCCGGCGCATCGGGCAGGGGGCCGAAGGGCGGCTGCGCGTAGGGTTCGTGGGGTCGGCTACCTATGGCATCCTGCCCACCATCCTGAAAAGTTTCCGCGCCGCCTATCCGGAGGTGAACCTGTCGCTGATCCCGATGAACAACGCCCAGCTTCACCGCAGCCTGATCCGGCGCGAAATCGACATCGCCTTTGCCCGCCCCGCGCTGGATGATGCGGAAATCACCACGCGCAAGCTGGGAGATGAGCCGCTGGTGCTGGCCGCGCCCGATACGCTGGACCTGCCGAAAGGATCGGTCGATCTGCGCCAGCTCGCGGCTGAGGCTTTCGTGCTTTACCCCGAATTCCCGCGCCCGTCCTTTGCCGATTTCGTGCTGAACGCCTGTGCCGGTCTGGGGATCGAGCTGACACGGCGGGTGTTTACGATGGATTTCCAGACCGCCATCGCGCTGGTGTCCGTCGGCGAAGGCGTTGCGATCGTGCCGCAATCGGTGGGGTCGGTGCAGCGCACCGGGGTGCGTTTCCATGACATCGCCAACCCCTTGGCCAAGACGGGCGTTTCGGTCAATCACCGCTTGGACGAACAGGGCGTGCATGTGCGCAACTTCGTGGCCATCGCCCAAAAGGTGGCGCGCAAAACCTTTTGACATGGCAGGGTCCGACAGATCTTGGGATTTGTTAAGGCATCCTCATGGGGGCGAGGCCGCCTTGGTGTCGTCTTCTTTCGTGGGGAAAAGATCTAGGTGGGATGCGTTGATCAAACGGAGTTCGTCCCATGCCGCAAAGTGCCGTCCCGACCGAAGCCCCGGCCCCGATCCTTGACGGCGTGACAGCGCATCATGCGCTTGAAGTGCTTTCCAGCCCGATCATGATCGCCGATGCGGACATGGTCATTCGTTACGTGAACGAGGCTGCCTACCAGATGTTCGAAGCCATCGAGTCGGACATCCAGCGCGACCTGCCGCATTTCGCGGCGCGCAAGGTGGTCGGGCGCTCCATCGACGTGTTTCACAAGAACCCGATCTATCAGCGCCGCCTGATGGAAAACCTGTCCAATCCGCATGACGGCAAATTCACCATCGGTGGCAAGGATCTGGGCTTCCGCGCCACCCCGCGCTTTGGCACGGATGGCGCGTTGCAGTCGGTCTGGGTGGAATGGAAGGACATGACCGCCGCCGTCGAGGGCAAACGCCAGTTGGAAGGGGTGATCGCCGATATCAACGACATGGCCATTGCACATGGAGAGGGCCGGATTTCCGTCTTTATCGACGCATCGAAATATCGGTCCGACCTTGCCTCTTTGGCAACGCGGATCAATGAAATGGTCGGCGGCCATATCCTAACCAAGAAGAAGGTCATCGAATGCGCGACCGCCTATGGTCAGGGCAATTTCGACTATCAGATGGACAGGTTCATCGGCGACCGCGCCTTCATCACCGAAGCGATGGACGGCATCCGGTCGAACTTCCGCCGCGTGGTGGATGAGATCAAGGACCTGTCCAACGCCATCATGCAGGGCCGGTTGGACCGCGACGTGCGCCCCGAGGATTTTGTCGGCGAATATCGTGACATCGTCGCGGCCTTCAAGTCCGCCTATGAAAGCCTGAACGAGACCTTTTCCACCATAACCACACAGATCCGCGAAGTGGCGACCACGGTGGAACAGGTGGCGACCAGCAGCCAGTCGCTGGCCAGCAGTTCGCAGATCGCCTCTACCTCGGCCGATGAGGTATCGGCCTCTATCGAAGAGACGGACAGTCAGGTGAAGGCAAACACCCAATCCGCCCGCGAAGCACGGGCGCTGATCACCGCCTCGTCGTCCTTGGCCGATGAGGGCCGCGCGCGCATCAACGAAATGGTCTCGGCGATGGAGAATATCCGCGTCTCAAGCCATGACATCGCCAAGATCATCAAGGTGATCGACGAAATCGCCTTCCAGACCAACCTCTTGGCGCTGAACGCGGCGGTCGAGGCGGCCCGCGCAGGCCAGCATGGGCGTGGATTTGCCGTGGTGGCGCAAGAGGTGCGCAATCTGGCGGGACGGTCGGCCAAAGCCGCACGCGAGACGTCGGACCTGATCGAGGCGTCGTCCACCAATGTCAGCGCCGGGGTCCGCATAGCCGGGGCGGCGCAGGAATCCTTTGTCGGCATCACCGACAACGTCAAAAAGTCCGAAGCCCTTGTCACCGCCATCGCGTTGGCCACCGAAGAACAGTCGCGCGGCGTGGAACAGATCACCGTCGCCATCACCGAAGTGGCGAAAGCCGCGATGGAAACCAGTTCGCAGGCCGATCAACTGGCATCTGGGGCCAATCAGATGCGCTCGTCCACCCAATCGGTCAAAGAGGCGCTGTCGCGCTTTCATCTGGCCAAGACGCGGCAAGCCGATGCAGGCGCATTCTCAGGCTTGTCGCCGGACCTGTTGGCGCAGATCAGCGCCATGATCGCGGCGCATGGCGCAAGCCAGCCCTTGGCGCGATTGGGTTGACCCTTCGGCCCCGCTCGCCACAGCGGGTGGGGCCGATCCGTCACACGCCAAGCCAACGGTGCTGCACTTCGGTATCGGCGCGGATGGCAGCGGCGCTGCCTTGCCAGACCACCTGTCCCTTGGACACCACCACCACATCGTCGGCAAGGCTCGTGGCAAAGCCAAAGTTCTGTTCCACCAGAACCATCGACAGCCCTTCTCGTTTCAGCGCAGACAGCGTGTCGTGGATCAGCTTGACGATGATCGGTGCCAGCCCTTCGGTCGGTTCGTCCAGAACCAACAGGCGCGGGTTCATCAGCAAGGCCCGTGCAATGGCCAGCATCTGCGCCTCGCCGCCCGAAAGCTGATCGCCGCCGTTGTCCAGCCGTTCGCCCAGACGCGGAAACAGCGCGATGGCGCGTTCGACCGTCCATCCCCCCGTCTGGCAGGGAAAGCGCCGCGCCGCAAGGTCAAGATTTTCGCGCACCGACAGAGACCGAAAGATGTCGCGTGTTTCCGGCACATAGGCGATGCCCAGCTTTGCAATCTGGAACGGGGTCATTCCGCTGATCCTTTGCCCGTCAAGGCTGACGGTGCCGCCCTTGGCAGGCAACAGCCCCATCACGGTTTTCAGCGTGGTCGACTTGCCCGCGCCATTGCGGCCAAGGATCGCCAGCACGCGCCCCGGCGCGGCGTGCAGGGTCAGACCGTGCAGCACCTGCGTCTCGCCATAGCCCGAAGACACATCCGTCAGATCAAGCATCTTCCCACGCCCCCAGATAGATGTCTTTCAGCAGTTTGCTGCCCCGCGCAGCCTCGGGCAGGCCGTCAAAGACCACCTCGCCGTAGTTCAGGACGGTGATCGTATCAGCCACGTCAAAGGCCAGATCCATGTCATGTTCGATGATCAGGATGGTCAGATCGCGCGGCAGGGCCTTCAGCAGGCGGTGAAAGCCCTTGGACATTTCCGGCCCCACGCCGCTGGTCGGTTCATCCATCAGGATGACCTTCGGCCGCGTCGCCAGCGCGATGCCCACCTCCAATTGCCGACGGATGCCGTAGCTGACTGCGCTGACCTTGTCGGCAAGATAGGGGGCAAGGTCCACCAATGCGGCGACCTCTTTGACCGTCTCGCGCACTTCGGCGCTGTGCAGGGGGTCGGACCACAGGCCCTGACCCTTGCCAAGCGCCACTGCGGCTGCAAGGCCAAGGTTTTCGCCGATGGTCAGCCCGTCAAACAGCGTGTTCTTCTGGTAGCTGCGGCTTAGCCCGCGACGGGCGCGGTCGGCCACGCGCAGGGCGGTGACATCGGCCCCGTCCAGATGGATCGTGCCGTGGTCGGGCCGGATTTCGCCGACCAACTGGTTGAAGAGCGTGGTCTTTCCCGCCCCGTTGGGGCCAAGGATCACACGGCGCTCGCCCTTCTCCAACCGCAGGCTGACGCCCTTGGTCACGTGGATCGGGCCGAAGGATTTGCTCAGGTCGCGGGTTTCAAGCATCGGCTTTGGCCTTTTTCAACACGGGTTGCGCCTTGCGGCTGGCCAAGCGGGCCTCAATCCGCGCTTCAAGATAGCCAAATACCCCGTTGGCGCGGCTCATCACCACGGCGATCAGGACCAGCCCGACGACGGCATGCCAATAGGGGGTCAGCGCTGCGATTTCATGCTTCATCACAACGAACAGGATCGCGCCCACCACTGGACCAACCAGCGTGCCAAGCCCGCCAAGGATCACCACCACCAGCGCCTCGCCCGACACGGTCCAAGACATCAACCCTGGCGAGACATATTGCGTCTGCTGCGCGGCCAGACATCCCGCCAGACCAGCCAGGGCACCAGAGATGGCAAAGGCGGTGGCCTTGGCGCGCCAGACGGTCAGGCCAAGCGCGCGCAGGCGCCTTTCGTTGTGGTGCAGGCCCACAAGGCTGCGCCCCAGTCCCGACCGCAGGGTGATGGCGGCGATCAGATAGGACAGCGCGACCAGTGAAATGGCATAGACCGCAAAGGCGCGCCCGTCGGTCAGGTCGATCCCGATGGCTGACAGGTCGGGGCGCGGCGCACCCGACAGACCATCATCACCCCCGAACAGCGGCGACTGAAACACGAAGCTGTATCCCATCTGGCCAAAGGCCAGCGTCGCCATGATGAAATAGATGCCCGTGCTGCGCGCGCAGACCGCGCCGATAACAAAGGCCAGCCCCGCCGACAGTGCCACCGCCAGCCCCATCGCGGGCAGAGCAGATAGCCCCGCCTCGGTCGCGATGACGGTAAAGGCATAGGCCCCGACCCCCAGCAGCGCGCCGTGGCAGAGCGACACCATGCCGCCGAACCCAGCCACCAGATCAAGCGCGATGACAAGGATGGCGAGGATGGCAATCTCGGCCATGATCTCCAGCCCGTAGAACCCGGCG
>CALRPK020000190.1:0-4993 GCA_943370015.1 Paracoccus haematequi | reverse complement strand
CGGATTCGGAAATTCGACGCCTCGGCTTTGGAGATCACCGGATCGAAACGTGCCGAACCGCGGGTGCCTTTCGGGCAGGTGGTGGAACGCGGCATGTTGCGGCCGGGGGAGGAGCTTTTCTCGATCGGCAGCCGCTTCAAGGCCAAGGTCCGCGCCGATGGCACCTTGATCGGTAATGACGTCAAAGGCTCGATCCATCAGGTCGGCGCGCATTACGAAGGTGCGCCAAGCTGCAACGGCTGGACCTATTGGCACTTCAAGCGCGACGGAAAGATGATCCCCATCGACATCCTGCGCCAGCAAATCCGCTCCGAGATGGAGGCCGATCAGGCCAGCGCCCGTCACTAAGGGCCACCCTGGCACGCCAAATCCGCTGTTTCCGGCGCTGCTGCGTTGGCAGTTTACGCCTGCACCGTGGTCCGCCTGCGGTGCAACCTCCCCGCCATGTTCGTCATGGCGGGGTCTTTTCGTCTGGTGCTTCGTCTTTGGGGATGATGCTGATGCCGCCGCCCACCTCCAGGACCGCGAAGTCGATCTGATCCAGCCGCTTTAACCCTTGGGTCGTCCGCGCGCTTTCAAGGATTTCGTCCAGCGTGACACGAGAGCGGGTCAGCGCCCTTGGCTGCACCACGCCTTTGGCGATCAGCACGGTGGGCGTGCCGTCCAGAATTGCCCCCGCGCCGGGCCAAAGGGCCTTGGCATAGGACAGGCCGACATCGACCAGAACCAGCGTCACGATGACGACCAGCGTGTTGGTGACTGACGAATCGTCACCCACCAGTGCTTGGCCAGAGGTTTCGGCGATGATCAGCAGCAGGACGAAGTCGAACACCGTCACCTGTGCCAAGGTCCGCCGCCCCGCGCTGCGCGTGACGATCAGCAGGGCGACGTAAATGCCAAGGGCGCGCAGGACACTGTCCATGGCGGGCCTATGGCAACACGATGATGTGGGCGGGCAGGGCGGTGCCGTCCAGCGTCAGCGCGGACTGAAAGAGGCCGACCTGCCGCGCAGTCACATAAAGGGCGATGCGATGCGGCGGCGGTCCAAGGGCGGTGAAATGCAAGGTGACGCCTTCGGGCGACGCTTCCTCGTGTTGCGGGCGGGGGGTGATCGTCTCAACCTCAAACCACGTCAGGAAATCGGCGGGCAGGGTCAGGGTATGGGACGGGCTTTCGGCCACAAAGCGCAACGCGATCAGGTCAGAGGCAAAGCGCCGCGTCACGCGCGGCGCGTCGAACGCCCCCGCAACCCCTTGGACGCTCTGCACGGCCCAAGGCCCGCCTTGGCCAGTGCCCCCCGCCAGCGCCACAATCACCGCCATAAGGCATAAAACCCAGACCATCCGCTGCACGATCCAGATCACGGATTGCAAACGCGGCCTCTCGTCCAGTTGAAGACCGTCGAGGCGCACAGGAATTTCGTCATTTCGGGCGGTCATATCGCGTCCTTCCTGCACATTGTCTGTGCGAACACGCGCGGTAGAAGGCGGTTCCAGCCCTTATGTGCGGAGAACGGGTAAAGATTTGAGATTTCAAGGGGGTTTTGGCGGCAAATACTGAACGATCACGTTCATTTTATGGATTGCATACGGAAGCGTTCAGGATATGTTGGTTGGCAAGACGAACGACCAGACGGAGACGCCGATGACATGCACCAACGGATGATCGCCTGACCCGAGTTTCCTTTCGGGCGGCCTGACACCCAAGACAGACCGCCCGACCCGCCCACCGCATCGCTGGCCCGAATGAACCGCCCTGATGGCGCGGACCAGAGGATGCTTGACCGTAACCAACCCAACCATTTCGGCACGATGCCGATCCACAAATCCTGAAGGAAAATGAAAATGAAAACGCTTTTGACCTCTGCCCTGATCATCGCCACCCTGTCGGGTGCTGCTTTCGCTGCTTCGCCTGTTGCCGGTGTGTCGGCGGGTGATGCGCAACTGGCGCTGGCCGCCGGTGTGGAACCGGGCAGCCTGAGCAAGCCTGACCTGCTGGCGCTGATCGAAGCCAAGCGCGACAATGACGCCACCGCGACCGCCTTCTATCTGTCGGGTGCGAACCAGTCGTCGACCATCGGCAATGACAACGCCGGTGCCGCGCAATTGGCCTTGGCTCTGGGCGTGGAACCCGGCCGCTTCACCACCGCCGAACTGCTGCAAATCCAAGACGCCAAGCGCGACAACGACCAGTTCCGCATCAATGCAATCCTCTCGGGCCAGACGCGCGCAGCGGGTGACCGTGGTGTGACCGCAGGCAAGGAACAACTGGCCGCCTTGGCGGGCGTGAATGCCGCTGATTACACGCTGGCCGAACTGGTGGCCTTGCAGCCGAAGGCAGACAGCTACACCACCAACTGATCCCCGCAGCGGGGTCGGAACGCAGCGGTCGGCCCCCCAAAGGGCCGGCCGTTTGCCATTCAAATGGAACCCAAGCCATGACTTGTTTCGACAGCGCCGGCCCCCTAAACTCTCAGCCTGGATGCAGCATGGCATCTGGCGGGGAATCGATGACGGCACTTCGGGCACCGGGCCGACCCAAAGACCTTGAAAAACGTGGCGCCATTCTTGACGCCGCGCAAACGCTCTTTGCCGAACGCGGCATCGACGGTGCCCCGATTGAGGCGATTGCCGCCCGTTCCGGCGTGTCCAAGGTGACCGTCTATGGCCATTTCGGGGATAAGGCGTCGATCTTCCACGCCTTGGTCCAGCGTGAAAACGAACGCTTCACCGAACGTCTTGCCGCCGTTTCGCAAAGCGAAGGCAGCATGGATGCCCGCCTGATGCAATTGGGCGAGACGGTGATCTCGGTCATGCAAGAGCCTTGTCACATGGCGCTGGACCGCATCGTCGCCCTAGAGGCGCAGCGCAACCCCGAGGCGGGCCGTCGTTTCTATGACAATGGGCCGGGGCTTTTGCTGGCGCATATGCAGGCGGTCTTGGCCGAAGGTCAGGCGCGGCAGGAAATCGGGCCGGGCGATACGGCGCTGATGGCGCGGGATCTGATGTCGCTTTGGTTCGGCTTTCAGGCGATCCAGCAGCGGTTCTGCGGCGGTTGCGTCCCGACCGAGGATGAGTTGCGCCAGCGCGTCACCCATGCGGTGCAGCTTTTGCAACGCGCCTATCCCGTGGCCTGAGCCTTAGCGCGGCGGCGGGTTCAGCGCCTTGTTATAGGCGTGCCAGTCGGTGATGTCGGGATAGAACTTCCGCCGCCATGCCTTGACGCGGTGGTTCATGATCCGCTTCCAGAGGGGCGGCACCATCGCGGCCAAGGTCATCAAGGGATAGCCAAAGGGCAGTTGCGGCGCATCATCGGTGCCATAGGTTTGCAGCAAGGGAAAGCGCCGGTCCGGTTTGTAATGGTGATCCGAATGGCGTTGCAGGTTGATCAGCAACCAGTTTGACGCGCGATGCGAGGCGTTCCAGCTATGGCGCGGCAGCACATGCTCATACCGCCCGTCGCCCAGATGGCGGCGGGTCAGGCCGTAATGTTCGATGTAATTGACCAGCTCCAACTGCCAGATGGCCACAAAGGCTTGCCACAGGAACAAGGCCAGCCCCAGCCATCCCCCCAACACCAGCGCCAGCACCAGCATCGCCCCTTGCAGCGCGGCATAGCGCCAATAGGGGTTGGACGCATGCCACCACGGCAAACCGCGCCGCGCCAGCATCGCCGCCTCTGCCCCAAAGGCGGATTGGTGGCATTGCGCCAGAACACGCGGGAAAAAGCGGTGGAAGCCTTCGTTATAGCGGGCCGTCACCGGATCACGCGGGGTGCCGACATAAAGGTGATGCACCCGCAGATGTTCGCTGCGGAAATGGCTGTAAAGCACCATCGCCAGCAGGATGTCGGCCAACCACCGCTCGACCTTGGATTTCTGGTGCATCAGCTCATGGCTGTAATTGATGCCGATGGTGCCCGACATGACGCCCATGCCGAAGAACAGCCCGATCTTTTCGCCAAGGCCAAGATGATCCGCCTGCGGCACATACCAAAGCAGCCCCAGCAACAGCCCGGCCTGAATCGGAACCCAGACCAGCGTGACCAGCCGATACCAGAACAGCCCGTACTCTGGCGTGTCGGTGTCGGGGTTATCCTCATTCAACCCCGTGATCGCGTCCAAAAGGATGAACAGCCCCCACGAAGACAGGGGTAACAGCGCCACGGCCCAACCACCTTGAGTCACGGCAACAAAGGCCACCGGGACCAACAGCAGCGAAATCCAGAACGGCAAGGCGTTCTGGAGTTTGCGAACCTCGGTTGCGGTGATCTGCATGCGATTCTCCGTCGAACCTGCGATTTGGGACGGTGGGCAGGTTTACCTGATAATACGGCAGGAAAAGGACCGCCTAAACACGCAAATCGCCGCTGGCCGCAAGGTCATAGGCCTTTCGCATCACCGTGGGCAGGTCGGCGGGTCGAAAATCGGCGGGGGTCAGGAATTCGCCGCGCGACGGGGTGGCGTCTGCCGCCGCCCGCGCCACCGACAGGCGCAGGATCAGGTGGAAATGGGTAAATGTGTGGCGCACCTCGCCCACATCCTGCCAATCGGTGTGCAGGGGTTCCGGTCCCCCCGCACCATCCCAATCGCTGCCGGGAAAGCCGAGCATTCCGCCCAGCAACCCCCGATCCGGGCGGCGTTCGACCAGCCACGCGCCATCCGTGCGGCGGGCCAGCCAGAGCCTGCCTTGCCGCACGGGTTTGGCGGCCTTTTCCGTTTTGCGCGGCAGGGTGGCTTGGATGCCTTCGGCCTGCGCGCGGCAGGGTCCACGCCACGGGCAAATCCCGCAGGCCGGGTTGCGCGGGGTGCAGAGTGTGGCGCCAAGGTCCATCACAGCTTGTGCGTAATCCCCGGGGCGCTGCTCTGGCGTCAGCAATGCAGCCAACCGCGTCAACTCTGCCTTCGCCCCCGGCAGGGGATCGGTCACCAGCCACAGCCGCGACATCACCCGTTCCACATTGCCATCCACCACCGTCGCCGCCTCATCATAAG
>CALRPK020000189.1:0-4996 GCA_943370015.1 Paracoccus haematequi | reverse complement strand
CCTGATCCTCGCCTTCGGATCAGCGGATCGGATCACGCGCGACGTGGGCTTTTACTACATGGCCAATGCGGCGGGGCGGCTTCTGGGCACGCTGCTGTCCGGTCTCAGCTACCAATTCGGCGGCCTGCCCCTGTGCCTCGCCTGCGCGGGGGCGATGGCGGCGGCAAGCTGGCTGTCTGCCCGCCGTTTGCTGACACAGGGTTAGGCCGTCGCCTCGTGCAGGGCGCGGAAGTGGTCGTTGTTCTTGACCAGCCCGTCATAGCGATCTGCCGCCACCACCCGCCCCTGTTCCAAGAGAAAGACCTTGTCGCAATGGCGCACGGTGGACAGGCGGTGGGCAATCAGGATGATCGTCTTGGAATGGCCCAGACGGCGCACGGCATCCATGATGGCGCGTTCGGTCAGATTGTCCAAGGCACTGGTCGCCTCATCGAACACCAGCATGTCGGGATTGCCATAGATCGCCCGCGCGATGCCGATGCGTTGGCGCTGCCCGCCTGACAGGCGCGTGCCGCGTTCGCCCACGGCGGTCTCATAGCCCTCGGGCAGGGTCTCGATGATAAAGTCATGCAATTCCGCCACCTTGGCCGCCGCAATTACAGCGGCCATGTCGATGCGATCCGGCGGCACGCCAAAGGCGATGTTGGCAGCGATGCTGTCATCGGTCAGGTATATGTCCTGCGGCACATAGCCGATGGACCTTTGCCAGCGCCGCACATTGCCCGGCCCGATCTCTTGGCCATCCACCAGCAAGCGCCCCGATTGCGGCACCAGAAGGCCAAGGATCGTGTCCACCAGCGTGGTTTTCCCCGCCCCGGTCGACCCCACGATCCCCACGATGGAATGGGCAGGAATGGTCAGCGACAGCGCGTCCAGTGCTGGGCGCTCAGCCTCGGGGAAGGCAAAGGTCACGCGGTCCAGCACCAGATCCCGCTTCAGCGGCAAGGGCGCGGGCGCTTCGCCTTCGGGCAGGCGGTCCTGCACATGCTGGGTCAATTCGGCGTGCAACTGGTCCAGCGCGGGCTTGCCGTAGCGGATTTCGCTGATCGAGGCGAAGACCGACTGGATCGTGGGAAACATCCGGGCGGCGGCAAAGGCATAAACGCCAAGGATGGGCAGCACATCACCGATCATCCCCTCGCGCCGCGCCAGAAGCCACAGCACGAACAACACCATACCGCCAAAGGCGATCACCTCCAGCAATTGACGGGGGAGCTCGGAAATCAGCGTGACCCCGGCCTGATGCCGCGCGGCGTCATGGGCGGGTTTCTGGAAGCGCTTCAGATAGCTCCGTTCCAGCGCCATCAGCTTGACCGCCTTGATGCCGCCCAAAGCCTCTTGCACGATTTGAAACTGCGCGCGGCTGCTGTCCACCCTGCCCCGGCCCATCCGGGTCAGTTGATGGCGCGTGGCGACAAAGATCAGACCGTAAGTGCCGCCAAACAACACCGCCGCCCCCAGCGCCGCCCCCGGTTCCACCACGAACAAAAGCCCCACCAACAGCGCCAGCATCACCCCATTGGCCAAAAGCCGCATCGCCGCCGTGACCGGGCCATTCACCACCAGCATCACCTCTTGCAACACGGTCTTGCCCAGATCGGACGAGTTGCGCTGCAAGAACCAGCCGTAGGGCTGGCTCAGGTAAACCTCCATCAGCCGGGTCGCCAAGGTCATGATCCGCATCTTGGTGAAGTAGGTCAGGGCATAGAAGGCCCCCGCCCGCACCAGAGTGGTGACCAGCACAAAGCCAAAGACCGCAAAGCCAAGGATCATCATGAACTGGCGCGTGTCCTGCGCACCGGTCAGATCGTAAAACCATGACAGCCACGCGCTGTCCTGCACCGCCGAAGGGTTTGACACCACGGCAAGGAACGGCAGGACCGAGGCGACGCCCAACACGTCAAACAGCCCCATCGCCATGACCAAAATCACCAAGACCACAAAGCGCCGCTTCTCACGGGGCGAGAGCAAGTCGAAAATCCGCGCATAAACCTCAAACATCGGCCAGCCCTCCGGATGATGGCAAATGGACAGGGCAAGCGGTCGGGGCGGTCATGGGTGATCCTTTCGGCGCGGTGTCGATGGGGCGCGATGCGTGGCCAACCCGCGACGAA
Organism: Paracoccus haematequi; assembly: GCA_943370015.1. Lineage (GTDB taxonomy): Bacteria > Pseudomonadota > Alphaproteobacteria > Rhodobacterales > Rhodobacteraceae > Paragemmobacter > Paragemmobacter haematequi_A. Next base: position 2,882 of record CALRPK020000189.1, on the reverse strand, counting down.
GCCAACCGGTTCCGCAGTGCAGCGTAACCGGCAGGGAACCGGGTCACAGCCGCCGCGTTTTCCGCGCGACAGGAACCAAGGGCGGGGCAAGGGCTGCGACAATGACCATCCGGACCACGCCCCTATCAGCCGCCTCACCAGCCCCGCATGCCGCGACAGAGGTGGACATCTGCCTGTGCACCTTTCGTCGCCCGCAGGTGGTGGAAACGCTGGCCTCAATCGCGGGCCAAGAGCTGCCGCCGGGGCTGCGGTTGCGGGTGATCGTGGCCGACAACGACGACACGCCCAGCGCCAAGGACGCGGTGCAGGCGACGGCCTTGGCCCATGGTCTGACGGTGGCCTATCTGCATGCCCCGGCGCGCAACATCTCGACCGCGCGCAATGCCTGTCTTGCGGCGGCGCGGGCCGATTGGCTGGCCTTCCTTGACGATGATGAGGTGGCGGCACCGGATTGGCTGGCGCAGCTTTTGGCCTGTGCGGCGGCGGAAAGGGCGGACGCGGTCTTTGGCCCATCGGTCGCGATTTACCCGACCGATGCGCCGCGCTGGATTGTCGACAATGACTTCCTGTCCAACCGCCCCGTCAGCCGTGATAGCCAAGTTGAAACTGGCCATTCCTGCAACGCGCTGATCCGCCGCGCCGCACTTCCGGCGGGGATGCAGTTTCGTCCCGATCTGGGGCAATCGGGCGGCGAGGATACCGATTTCTTCTACCGCCTTGGTCGGTCCGGCGCGCGGATGGTGATCTGTGACGCGGCGGTGGTGACGGAAACCGCCGCCCCGCATCGCCTGCGCGCAGGCTGGCTGGCGGAGCGCCGCATGGCCGAAGGGCGGCATTATGCCGGGGCCTCGGGACGCGGGCGGGCGGCACTGGCTCTGACCGGGGCGGCTAAGGCGGCACTGTGTTTGACGCTTGCCCTGCCCTTGGCCGTATCGCCCCCACGCGCCGCCCGATGGGCGCTGCGGGGCATGTTCCACGCGGGCGTCACAGCAGCGGCCATCGCGCCCCATCACCGACGGCGGGCCTATGGCGTCTGACCCAACCGCCGCCGCATCCCTTCGGCCCCCTGCCGCAGGATCATCGCGACGGCAGTGGGATGGGCGGTCAGGGCGGTGATCGCCTGCGCCAAGCGGCCCGCTTTCAGGGCGCGCAGCACGGTTTCGGTGGTCGAAAGCTCGGCCAAGCCACGCCGCCGCGCGCGGATCAGCGCCGCAAGGTCGGTGCGGTCGCGCAAGGAGGCCAGCACCCGATCCTCGGACCTGATCAAGGCGGCCAGATGGTCCAGCGCGATGCGATGCGACACCGACCCTGCGGCACGGGTGTAAAGATAGCCCGGCACCGGATCGACCCGGCAGGTTGCACCCGCCAGAAGGCAGGACAGGATCAGGTGATAATCCTCTCCGTTTCGCAGGGTTTCGTCATAGCCGATGCCGTGCCGTTGCAGGAAATCCCGCCGGATCAGGGGTTTGAGGTAGCCGAGACTTTGCCCCCCCGCCGCACGCATATTGCCCCGAATGAAATCGGCCGCCGTCAGATGATCCGGCAAACCGTCAGGCGGCAGAAAGGGACCGAGCGACCGCCCCTGCCCGTCCACCTGTTCCAGATTGCCCAAGACAACCTCTGCCCCATCCGCCTTGGCGATCATGCGCGCCAGACGGTCCGGCATCATCCGGTCATCGGCGTCCAGCACCGCGACCCAAGCCCCCCGCGCCATCGCCAATGCCCGGTTGCGCGCAGCGGATGGCCCACCGTTTTGCGCCAAAGCCGCCACTCGCACCCGTCCATCCGTCGCCGCCAGCCCCTGAGCGACGGCAAGGGTTCCATCGTCCGAGGCATCGTCGACCAAGATCACCTCAACCCGCACGCCCGCACTTGCCAGCGCCGCATGCACGGCAGCGGGCAACACCGCCGCCGCCCGAAAGGCGGCGACAAGGACAGAGACATCGGGGGAAGGATCGGTCGGGGTCATGCGGCCTCCGCTGCGTTTGGGGTGGCAACGCGGTGGGGGCGGGTGAAGGTTCCCGACGGTGTAAGACCAAAAGCGGTGATGACCTGTCAGCCCCCTCCTGACACCAAAGGTCGGGCACCTGTCGAAAGGTGACATCTGCTATGCCTTGGCAAAGGTGGACCGCAACGGTTGGTTGCGCTACTTTTCCACAGGGACCGCGCAGCGCGGCAAGGGGGATAGGACGTGGCCATCGACGGTTTGCTTGTGCCCGGCCTGATCGCGCTTGTCATCGGGGCGATCGCGGCGCGTCGTTTGCCGCTGGTGGGACTGGTGGTGGTGTTGGGGCTGATCCTCGGGCTAGCCTTGTCGCGCTATGCGTTGGGCCTTTCCCGTCCCTCCCTTCTTGATACCATCGTGCTGGTCGCCTTGGTGCAGGCCGGCTATCTGGCCAGCGCCTTGATCCCCCAACGCGCGGCAGCAAAGCAGACCAAAGCCCAAAGCTACGACAAGGACACAAGCGCGTCGTGATCGGAACAGCGCAGCCTGCGCCGCGTTTGGCCTGACCAAGCGGACAGGACAAGGGTGCGTGCAGCCATGGACCACTTCGACAGCATCGTGATCGGCGCGGGTGTGGTGGGGCTGGCCATCGCGCGGGATTTGGCACTGGCGGGCGGCTCTGTGCTGATCGTCGACCGGGGCGACCGGATCGGCGGCGAAACCTCATCGCGCAATTCCGAGGTGATCCACGCCGGGATTTACTATCCGGCCGGCAGCCTGAAGGCGCGGCTTTGCATCGCGGGGCGGGACCGGCTGTACTCCTATCTTGAAAGCCGTTCTTTGCCGCATCGGCGCTGCGGCAAGCTGATCGTGGCGACGGACCCGGCGCAGGACGCAGCGCTGGACGGGATCGCCCGCGCCGCAGCGGCAAATGGCG
>CALRPK020000188.1:0-5012 GCA_943370015.1 Paracoccus haematequi | reverse complement strand
AAGTGGATGGACCTTTACATGTTCTGGGTAAAGGTGTTCGCCCTGTCCTTTGCGATGGGGGTGGTATCGGGCATCACCATGTCCTTCCAATTCGGCACCAACTGGCCGGGCTTCATGGAAACCGTCGGCAATGTGGCCGGTCCCCTGCTCGCTTATGAGGTGCTGACCGCGTTTTTCCTTGAGGCGGTGTTCCTTGGCATCATGCTCTTTGGCGCAAGCCGCGTACCGGGCTGGGTGCATACGCTGGCCACCATCCTTGTCGCCTTCGGCACGACGATGAGCGCGTTCTGGATCCTTGTGCTGAATTCGTGGATGCACACCCCTGCGGGCTATGAACTGCGCGATGGCGTGGTCTATGCGACTGACTGGATGGCGATCATCTTCAACCCGTCGCTGCCCTATCGCTTGGTGCACATGCTCTTGGCCTCGGGTCTGACGGTGGCCTTTCTGGTGGCGGGCGTGTCGGCCTATCGCTGGCTGCGCGGCGATCATGCACCGGCGGTGGCCACGGGTCTGCGCTTTGGCGTGATCCTTGGGGCGGCGCTGATCCCGCTGCAAATCCTTGCGGGCGACATGCACGGGCTGAACACGCTGGAACATCAGCCGCAAAAGGTGGCGGCGATGGAGGGGAATTGGGAGACCGGGCCGAACGTGCCCTTGGTGCTCTTTGCCCTGCCCGATCAGGCCGCGCGTGAGAACCGGTTTGAGATTGCCATTCCGTCTGGCGCGTCGATCATCCTGAAGCATGATCCCGCAGGCGTGGTGCCGGGTCTGAACGATTTCGTGGCCGAGGATGGCACTGTCCTGCATCCGCCCGTTGCACCCGTGTTCTGGGGTTTCCGCGTCATGGTCGGTACGGGCATGCTGATGCTGGCAATGGGGGCGGCGGGGCTGTGGTACCTGAAGCGGCGTGGTGCGAACGACCTGCCGCGCCCCTATCTGATCGGTCTGGTGGGAATGACCTTTTCGGGCTGGATCGCCACGCTGGCGGGCTGGTATGTGACCGAAATTGGCCGTCAGCCTTGGCTGGTCCATGGCGTGCTGACCACCGCCGATGCCGTGGGGCCTGTGGCTGCGGGCATGGTCTTGACCACATTGCTGGCTTACCTTGCCGTCTATGTGGCGCTGCTGGTGGCCTATATCGGCGTGATCTTCCATCTGGCGCGCAAGGGGAGCTTTTTCACGCCCCCCGTCCAGCCCGCCCTGCAACCGGCGGAGTGAGCGATGTTCGCACCTGATGTGCTGCCCGTGATCTTTGCTGGCCTGATGGGTCTGTCGATCCTGCTTTACGTCATCCTTGATGGCTTTGACCTTGGGGTTGGTCTCTTATTCCCCTTTTCGGAGCCTGATGAGCGAGACCGCATGGTCGCCTCGATCGGACCGTTTTGGGATGCGAATGAGACGTGGCTGGTGCTGGCCATCGGCATCTTGCTGGTGGCCTTTCCAGCCGCGCATGGCGCGATCCTGACCGCGCTTTACCTGCCTGTGGCGGTGATGCTGATCGGGTTGATCCTGCGCGGTGTGGCTTTTGAGTTCCGCGCCAAGGCCCCCTTGCTGCACAAGGGGCGCTGGGACGCCGCGTTCTTTACCGGGTCGCTGATGGCCTCGCTGTCGCAGGGCTTCATGCTGGGCATGTATATCATGGGCCTGCGCTGGGGCTGGGCTGAGGTGGGTTTTGCCCTGTTGACCGCAGGCGCATTGACCGTGGCCTATAGCTTCATCGGGGCGGCTTGGGTGATCTTCAAGACCGATGGCGCGTTGCAGCGCAAGGCGGTCAAATGGGCGCAAGGCGGCATCTGGGGCGTGGTGATCGGGATGGGCGCGGTCTCTGCCGCGACGCCCTTGGTCAGTGCGCGGATTTTCGACAAGTGGTTCCGCTTTCCTGAGATTGTCACCCTCGCCCCGCTGCCCCTGATGGCGGGGGCCTTGGTGGCGCTGCTGTGGATCGCGCTGAAACGTTTGCCCGCGCCGGGGGATCACTTCGCGTGGTTCCCCTTTGCGGGGGCGACGGCGCTGATGGTCTTGGGCTTTTCGGGGATGGCCTACAGCTTTTACCCCTTCATCGTGCCGGAAAAGCTGACGATTCTTGAAGCGGCGGCAAGCACCGAAAGCCTGTCGATCATCCTTGTCGGCGTGATGGTCGTGCTGCCGGTGATCCTGTGCTACACGGTGCTGGCCTATACGATCTTTCGCGGCAAGGCGACGGCGCTGCGCTACGACTGACGGCAGGGGGGCGCTTGGCGCCCCCTTTCGCCTTATCGGCCCCGGATGCGCGGGTCCAAGGCATCGCGCAGACCGTCGCCGATGTAATTCACGCTCAGCACCGTTAGCGAGATGGCGACACCGGGCCAGACCACCCGTTCAGGGTAGACCTGCATGTATTGCAGCCCATCATACAAGAGCCGCCCCCATGTCGGAAAATCCGGCGGGAAGCCAAGGCCAAGGAAGGACAGCACGGATTCGGTGATGATCGCCTCGGCCACGCCCAGCGTTGCCGCCACCATGACCGGAGAGATCACATTGGGCAGGATATGGCGCAGGATGATCCGGTTCGGCCGCGCCCCGATGGAGCGGGCGGCGAGGACATATTCCCGTTCCTTCAGCGTCAGCACCTCACCCCGCACGATGCGGGCGGTCGCCATCCATGAGGTGATACCGATGGCGAAGACGATCAGGGTAAAGGCCCCCATTTCCGGCCCGATGATCCCGGCGATCCGGTCACGGAACAGCATGACCATGACCAGAAGCAGCGGCACCAAGGGCAGCGCTAGGAACATGTCGGTCAGCCGCATCAACGGCCCGTCCAGCCTGCGGAAATACCCCGCCAGCACCCCGATCAGCGTGCCAAAGACGATGGCGATGCCCATGGCGACCAGCCCCACCGCCAGCGAAATGCGCCCCGCCAGCAGCATCCGCGCCAGCATGTCACGGCCCAACTGATCGGTGCCAAGCGGGAAGCGCAGGGACGGCCCTTGGTTTTTCAGCTTGATCGCCTGCGCGACCGACAGCTTTTCGGGCACCCACAGATAGGGGCCGATCAACACGGCGATGATCAGCACCGACAGCGTGATCAACCCGAACATCGCGCCTTTGTGGCTGCGGAACTGCGCCCAGACATCGCGCAGCGGGCTGGAGGGTTTGGGGGCGGCGCTGGTGTCAGTCATAGCGGATCCGGGGGTCCAAGAGGCCGTAGATGATATCGGCAATCAGGTTGAACAGCACGATCAGCACCGCAAAGATAAAGGCCAGCGTCTGCACCATCGGAATGTCATTGGCATGGATCGCCCCGATCAGCGCCGCCCCGATGCCATTCACGCCAAACAGGTTTTCCGTGATGATCGCGCCGCCAAAGATCGACGGAATACCCAGCGCGATAACGGTGACCACCGGGATTAGCGAATTGCGCAGCACATGGCGCAGCACCACGACACGCTCGCTCATGCCCTTGGCGCGGGCGGTGCGGACGTAATCCATCGCCATATTGTCCAGCATGGAGGACCGCATATAGCGGCTGATGGCGGCGGCATTGGCAAGGCCCAGCGTCATGACGGGCAGCGCCATCTGGCGCACCTGTTCCCAGAACGTCGCCCAATCCGTCACCTCAAGCGTGGTGTCGTATTTGGTCGGAAACCAGCCCAGCCAGACCGCGAAGATGATGATGAAGAGCGTGCCGGAAAAGAACGTGGGCACGGAAAAGCCGATCATGGCAAAGAGCGTGCCCGCCTGATCAAAGACCGAATACTGCCGGTAGGCCGAATAGATGCCGATGGGGACGGCGATCAGAACACCCACCAGATAGGCGGTGCCCACGACGGTCAGGGTTTGCGGAATGCGCTGGCCGATGATGGTGAAGACCGGGCTGCGCGATTGCCATGACAGGATGCGCTGCTCGCCCGCCACATAGTCGGTGCCCAACCAGCCGTCGATCAGCGTCATCGGCTCGACCCAGAAAAACTGTTTCAGCCACAAGAGATAGCGCACAAAGACGGGCTGATCGGCCCCCAGCGCCTCGATCATCTTCTGGCGCACATCGGGGGGAACGGTCAGCGGAATCTCGGACATAGGCGATCCGGGCGCGAGATCGACCAGAAGAAAGATCACAAGGCTGATGACCAACAGGATCGGAATGGCCAGGAGAAGCCTGCGAAGGGTGAAGGTCAGCATGCCCGGTGCGCCTTGGGAAAGGGAAAGGTCTGCGGGGCCGGATCACCAGCCCCGCAGCGGTTCAGGTCACTTCACGCGGAACCAATCCGCGACGTTCCACAGCTCAGAATCCCACGCGTTGATCTGCACACCGCCCAGCGCGTTGGAATGCGCCGACAGCGTGCCACGGTGGACCAGCGGGATCACGATCATGGAGTCCTTGGTCACCATGTCATTCAGCTTTTTCGCGATTTCCTGACGCGCCGCGATGTCGGTCGTGGTGGCCAGCGTCGCATAGAGCGCATCATAGTCCGGGTTGCAGAAGCGGTTGATGTTCTCACCCTGCCACTGGCTTTCCGGGGTCGGCGCGTTCTTGCACTGGTACTGGCCCAGATAGCTTTCCGGGTCCGGGCTTTCCGAGTTGTTGGCGTACATTTCAACATCGGCATAGAACTTCTGGAAGGTATCCGGCGAGCCGGGGTCACCACCGAAGAACACACCCGGATCAATGGCTTTGAGTTCGACGTTCACGCCAAGCTCGGTCCACCAATCCTTGATCAGGGCTTGGAAGTCCTGACGGATCGGGTTGACGGTGGTTTGGTACAGGATGTTCAGCGGCTTGCCATCCTTGTCGCGGATGCCGTCGCCATCGGTGTCGGTCCAGCCAGCCTCATCCAGCAGGGCCTTGGCGCCTTCCATGTCCTGCGTCAGGCAGCCGTCATTGGCGGATGCCCAATCGGCCGGGCCGGGGATGACGTTGCAGGTGGGCTTGCCGCCCGCGCCATAGCCGACTTCCACAAGGATCGAGCGGTCAATGGCCTTGGACAGCGCGGTGCGCACCTTGATGTCCGACAGGATCGGGTGGGGAT
>CALRPK020000187.1:0-5037 GCA_943370015.1 Paracoccus haematequi | reverse complement strand
ATGGTGATCGCAACGTTCTGTCCTGGGACAATACGAGATAGGTCGGTCTCTTTGAAATTGGCATCGACCCACCAATTGCCGTCCTCAACGATGGAAAACAGCGGTTGACCGGCGGAAACGACCTGCCCCGGGCGCAGGCGTAGGTTCGCGACCCAGCCAGAGGCCGGTGCTGTCACGGTGGCGTGCGACAGCGCAAGCTGGGCTTGGTCTAGGGCCGCCTGGGCCGCCTTGATGACCGGAGCCTTGCCGGCGCCAGCCTGTTCCCGTGCCGCCGCCAATGCGGCCTCCGCTGCTGCTTTGGCCGCTGCTGCCTGATCGCGCGTGGTCTGCGATTTTTCCATCCCCGCCGGGGCCAAGTCGCCAGTCGCTGCCAGTTTTGTGTCGCGGGCAAGTTCTGCTTCGGCCTCAATCAGCGCGGCCGTCGTCGATGTTACATTCGCCTGCGCGGCCGTGACCTCGTCCGACGAAGCCTCTGTGGACAGGGTGGCGAGGTCCAGTTGCGCGCGCGCTGCATTGACAGCTGCCTGCAGCGCGCCTGCGTCAAGCGTGAAAAGGACATCCCCCGCTTTCACATAGCCGTTCTCGGCGACGGCCACGGTTTCGACCTTGCCCGAAATCTGGGGGGCGATGGTCAAGATATCGGCCTGCAACGCGGCGTCATCGGTGGAGGGGAAGGCTTCCTGATGGGCCCACCAAGTGTAGAGACCACCAGCCGCGGCCACGAGCAGACCAACGAGTAGCAAGGGTTTCAACGCAGCCATGTGTGTTGGCACCTTTCATCAGGACAAAGGGTTGGCAAAGAGGTAGGGGAGTGTGGCAGGCTATGACTGTCACGGGTCTTCCCGAGGGGCGCGATCGGCCTCTCCGGCACCGCTGGACCAGATGGTTCGCAAGTCCAGGTCGTCGGCGTAATGGTGCAGGAGTGCTGTGAGCCCGTGCCCGATCACGAACAGCCAGACCATTCTTCCCGTCAGACCATGCAGCCAGCGCAGCCATTCGCCCAACGGTGTGGCCGATGCCCCATCGATAGATGCAATCAGGTGGCCGAACCCGGTGGCGGCCATCGCCGTGACAAGCACCAATCCAAAACCATGGACAGCGGCTGCCATTGGCGCTGCCGTTTGGAAGTCCGCAAAATGGCCGCGGCGCCAAGCCGCTAGGTGTCGACCCGTATCTGCGAAGAATGCTGCGCGCCGATCCGCCTTGAGCCAAGGAAACAACAAGTCTGCCTCGGTGCCGCTGCGGCGGGTGGCAATCACGAGCCAGAAGGCCAGCGCCAACGCCCCGATCAGGATGTCGCTGTCCTTGTGGATGGTGAAAAAGCCGTTGCCGGAATGACGGACGGAAGGGGCTTGCATGATCAGGCCGGTGATCAACTGGACTCCGATGGCTAAGGCGAGCACGCCGTGAAGGAACCGCGTAGGGCCGGAATGATGGGTTTGCACTTTGTCTCTCCTGCTGATGGCGACAAGTCGCGTATGGATCAGTGGCCGCGGTGGCCGTTCCTGTCCCAATTGCTAGCGCGCGTGGACTTTGCTGTTTGCGTTCCACCTAAGGCGGATCGACTGTCGCGCGCTGTGCCGAAACCTTACATTTTTGTAAGATTTCCAGCAGCGCCCGCCTTTGTGGCGAAACCGGACCGCAGCGTTGGAACGGATTTCCTTTCAGCGATGTAAACTTGTCGAAAACGGCGCGGCAGATCGTCCCGCTAGGGTTTTGGACGTGGCTACGGTGCCCGTTCACAGAGAGACGATATCATGTACGCACTTCCCAAAACCGCGCCTTCGAAACTTCTTGCTCTGATGACCGCAGCGGTCATCGCAGGTTCCGTCACGACCGGGCCTGTGCTTGCAGCCAACCCCACCGATCCCATCACCGAAGCCGAGGTTCTTGCCGCCGAGGCCAGTTGGGGCGCTGGCATCGTGCATATCGGCGATGTCTTCACCAAGGGCGGCGACTACAAAGCGGCAGCAAGCGAGCACATTGACGCGCTGTATGGCTATGATGACGGCACTGTTTTGTTCAAGCCGACCAAGGCTGCGGTCGACGAGTTCCGCGAGACGAAGGATCAGGCGCTATCCTATTTCGTCGGTGGCTCGGAGCCCGAAGACCATGGCTTTGCAATCCAGCCCTGGACCGAGGTGCGCTTTGACAACAAGGGCATCGTCATCGACAAGGACAGTGCGGTGGCGATGGGAGACTACTACTTTACTGATGCCAAGACGGGCAAAGAGGTGAAAGTCGATTTCACCATGGGCTTCAAGCGCGCGCCGGATGACGGACATCTGGAAATCTTCTTGCACCATTCCTCCTTCCCCTACAAACCGGCCGAGTGACCAAGGGGCGCAGATTGACGGGAAAGGCGGGTCCGCGGGCACGCCTTTCTGCGTTCCACCGATCAGTGGAGGAGAAAGGCCCAATTTCCCGCAGAAGTTAAAGTTGCAGACAGGTTCCTGTAAGCTTTCCGTTCTCAGTCTTTGTTTCGCATTTGGACTAGCGACAGGAATCACGGGTGTTCGGATTAATCTGCGGGGCCGGAAGCTTCGCCAAAGGACCGAACGGCCGAGACCGTCCTGGTGGCAACCAAATCGTCGGATGTCACATTCGGCCTGACTTTGGGTGGACAGGCAAACAGACAAAGGAACTGGCATGACACATATCAAGACCATCGCTGTCGTCCTTGTGGCCGCAGGCCTGATAGCGGGACTTGTCGGTGGTCTTGTCCTGATGTCTGGACTGGTCAGCGTCAGCGCTCGCCCGCCGCATTCCGGTCTGACGACCATGCTCTTGCACACCGCCTTTACCCGCAGCGTCGCACAGAATGCCGATGATCTTGTAATTCCCGCCGATCTTGACTCTCCGGGTCGAATTGCGCTTGGCGCCAGGACCTACGCTGCCGTCTGCTCCAACTGCCACGGAACCCCCGGTCTGGGACAGAACCCGATCGCCCTGTCGATGCGGCCCAGCCCGCAATACCTGCCTGCCGTCGTCGGTCAGTTCTCCGATTCCGAATTGGCATGGATCGTCGACAACGGCGTACGGTTCAGCGCGATGCCCGCTTGGCCTGCCGACGGACGGCTGGACGAGACATGGTCCGTGGTGGCCTTCCTGAAGCAACTGCCGGACATGACGCCCGCAGACTATGCCGCCCTGACCGCCACTGACCCTATGGCGATGACCGAAATGCCCTTGGGCACGGATCTTGTGCCCTTGGAAAGCAAGATGCCGCGCAGGTCCGAGCCCGAGGCGGAGCATGCTTGGACGGTTCCCGCTGCAGGCTTTGGCGGTGTCACCTTCGGCTTGGAACCTCTCGGGCGCTGTGCAAGCTGTCACGGTCTCGACGGTCGCGGTACAGTGACAGGAGGCGAGGCGCCGAACCTGACGATTCAGACTGCGGACTATTTGCACGCAGCTTTGCGGTCCTATGCCGAGGCGCGTCGCCACAGCGGCTTCATGCAGCCGCAGGCGGCGACCCTGACGGATGCACAGATGGTGGCGTTGGCCGACCACTTTAGCCAAGTCCCGCGTTCGGCTGGCGGCCTCACCTCTGCCTCGATTGAAACGCTTGCGCGGGGACGAGAGATTGCGCTGAACGGCATTCCCGACCAAGGTGTCGCCGGCTGTCTGACCTGCCACGAACGCGGCGCCGAAGAGCCACACAAGGGCCTGTTCTTTCCGGCGCTTTTCGGCCAGTCCGAAACCTACCTGCGTCGCCAGCTCGACTTGCTTGCCGCTGGGTCGCGGGGCGCTACGGGTATCTACAACCCGATGCACGCCGAGGCGCATGGCATGTCGCAAGCCGATCGCGATGCCGTGGCCGCTTGGCTGTCGGCGCAAGTGCCGACCAAGGTGGCAAACGTCAGTAAGGGCGTGGTCCCGATATCGGCGGAAGTTCAGGAGATGGCGGTCAAGGTCTGCGCGACCTGCCATGAGCCTGACCTGACCGGCAGCAAGGATGGCCATGCGCCGAACCTGACCTTGCAGACCGCGCCCTATCTTTTTGAAACCCTGCACAACTTTCACCTCAACAAACGACACAACGGCCAGATGACCGAGATGGCGCGCAACCTTACCACTGCCGAGATCGAAAGCCTTGCGGCCTTCATCGGTGGAATGCCTCCCTCGGCCCGTCCGCAACAGTTTGACGCAACAGCGATCGAGCGGGGCAAGACACTTGCGCAGAACGGAGACCCGGCTCGTGAACTGCCCGCCTGCACGACCTGCCACGGCGCGGCTGCCGTCGAGGCGCTACCGCTTTTTGCGCGGCTGGACGGCCAGTCTGCGGTGTATCTAGAACGGCGGCTGAAGGAAATGGACAGCGCTTATGTGGCTGAAACAGCCGGACTGAACCCGATGTATCAGTTTGCGCGTGAGTTAACGGTTGGGGAACGGTCCGATCTTGCAGCGTATTTTGCCAGCCTGCCGCTCGTTCCCAAGTAAAGTTACCCCATGGCAGTGAGGTCTGATACAGGGGCGCGCCATGCGCGGCCTCCGTTACGGTAGGCCAACTGACCTTTCCTTCGGCCGTTCTGTATCGACTAGTGAAAATCTGCTCATCCTACAAAAGAGAAGGTAGCGATGAGTGTGACGATGCACGACAGCATCAAACGGTGCCATTGCCAGAGGTAGCGGTGATCACTGGCATGGCGCCGGCCTAGCTCACCTCCTTGAGCTGCTTCAGCCGCTTGGCATCGGACAGGTCCATCCCGCCATACTTAGCCTTAAGCTTGTAGAACTTGGCCGGGCTCAACCCGTTCTTCTGGAAAAGCTCGGACGTCGGCAAGCCTGCCTCCTGTTCCTTGATCATCTCGATGACTTGCGCCTCGATAAAGCGGCTTTTCCTCATGTAGTCTGCTCCTTCTCGGGTCGGGCAACCTGCGCGATGCGATCGCCAGTGGGATTGTTTCCTTCTACGACGGTGACCTCGAACAATGCTGACACCATCAGCGGCGGCGATGGTCAGGACACGATCTTTGGCGGCGACGACAATGACAGCCTGTCGGGCGATGTCGGCAATGACGTGCTGGACGGCGGGCT
>CALRPK020000186.1:0-5041 GCA_943370015.1 Paracoccus haematequi | reverse complement strand
CAGTTATAGGCCGACACGAAGTTGCCGCCCGGATAACGCACGTAAGGAATGTTCAGATCGCGCACCAATTGCGCCACATCGCCCCGCATGCCGTTCTTGTCGGCAGTCGGGTGGTCGGGTTCGTAGATGCCGGTATAGATCGCCCGCCCGAGGTGTTCGAGGAACGCGGAATACACCCGGTCATCAATCCGGGCGATGGTATAGTCCTTGTGCGCAATGGCCGTCGCCTTCATCTCGCGTCCCTCCCTGACGGTGCCGTCTGTTGTGTCAGATGGCATGAGTATCTGGTTTACAGATATACATCAGGAAAATGGGAATTGCGTCAAGGCCAAACGCACGCAGCCCTTCACCGATCCGTGGTCAGCCGCATGATGATGTCCTGATCATAGTTGCCGAACCCACGCCCGAAGATGTTGATCCCGCCGGGGTGCCGCGCGGAATCCTTGACCCCGATGCGAAAGCGGATCGACTTATGCGCGCCAAGGTCCAAGTCCTTCAGCGACACGGGCGACATTTTCAGCCCGTCGACAAAGGTGCCCTCATGCGTGACGCGCACCGATTTCAGCTTGCCATATTGGCTGCCCTTCAGCTTCCACCAATCGGGGGTATAGACCCCGCGCTGATCGCCGAAATCGCCGGGCGACGTCCATGTCCCGATGTCGATCTGGTTGATCGAAAAGGTGATGTCAGACGGCCAATCCGCCGCCGTGCCGGGAACTTCGGATGACAATTCCATCGAGAACTCAACGGCATTCACCTGTGTATTCAAAAGCTTGGTGTTGTTGGGGAACTTGTATTCCACATAGCCGCGCGTGAACCACACCAGCCCCGCCGTCATCCGACCCGGATCAAGGAAGGTGTCCGGCACATCCAAAAGCCCGATGATCCCGGCGGTGGAACACAGACCGCAGGGCGCCGTCACCTCGCAGCTTGTGTAAAGGCCAAGCGGCATCGCCACCTCGATCACATTGTCCTTGGTGGCCGAGGTGTCCTTTTTGAACATCACCAACACCTCTTCGAAAAGGGGGTGGCAAATCTTTTGGTTGCCCTTCTTGGCGCGCTGCGTTTCGGTGCGGATCAGACCCGCATCCTCAAGCGATTGGACATTGGCGGATATGCTGGACTGCGGCATGTCCATCGCCGCCGCCACGGCGTTGACGTTCATCGGCCCTTCCTGATGCAGCAGTTTCAGGATCCCGACCCGCACCGGAGATGCCAGCGCCTTAAGGGTTTCTATGCCTTCTTCGGGGTCAACGATCAGGAAGTTGCGGCTCATCCAGCGGCCTTTCGGTTCAATCCGCCCTCTGTATCAGCTTTTCGGGTTTGGTCAAATCAGGTATGCCACGGCATTCTAAGCACGGCGCGGCGGGCCGACAGAGGCACGTTCCACCAGCTCGCAATCCACCTTCATCCGCAGCGGCGCGGTGGGGGCAGGGGAAAGCACCCGATCCACCGCCCAACGTGCCATCTCATCATGCGGCAGCACCATCGTGGTCAACGGCGGTTGCAGCGTGGCGGCGATGTCGTCGTTGTCAAAGCCGATCACCGATAGATCGTCAGGCAAGCGCAACCCAAGCTCTGCCGCTGCCTCATAGACCCCCAACGCCACCCGGTCGTTAAAGCAAAAGATCGCGGTCGGTGGATCATCCTGCGCCAGCAGCGCCAGCGCCGCCGCCCGGCCCGAAGCCGCCGTCCATGCCGGATTGCCCAGCAACGCGGCATCAAACGGCACATCCGCACTCGCCAAGGCGCGGCGATAGCCCAAGGCGCGGTCGCGCGCCACTTCGCCCCATGTTTCACCGGGAATATGGGCTATGCGGCGATGTCCCGCACGGATCAGCGCCGTCGTCGCCGCAAATCCCGCCAGCACATCCCCCGGCACCACCGACGTCAATGGGCTGCGCGCGGCGTGGCAATTCAGCAAAACGGTGGGCAAACCGTCCAGTGCCGCAGGCGGCTGCACGGCCCGCGTGACAAGGCTGGCATAGATCACCCCGGCCAACCGCGTGGCGCGCAGACTGGCCAGCGCGGCCTCTTCAACCGCCGGATCGCCGCCTGTGCAACAGACCAGCAACAGCGCGCCTTGTGCGGCAGCCTCTAGTCGCGCGCCTTCGATGAAAGGGGGGGCAAAGGGGGTTGTCACCACCTCGTCAATCAAAAGCCCGATGACCGGCGCGCCGCCCTGTTGCACCGATGCCTTGCGCGTATAGCCCAGCTCGGCGGCCACCGCCTGCACCCGCTGGCGCGTGGCATCCGCGATGCGGGCATTGGCCACGCCGTTCAGCACCAAAGACACCGTCGCCTGCGACACCCCCGCCCGCTGGGCAATATCGGCCAAGGTCGCGCGTTTGGTCATCCCGTCCAGCCCATTGCGACCCGCCCGGATGCGAATCGTCTTAACGGATTAGCCGGG
This sequence comes from Paracoccus haematequi, assembly GCA_943370015.1. Taxonomy (GTDB): domain Bacteria; phylum Pseudomonadota; class Alphaproteobacteria; order Rhodobacterales; family Rhodobacteraceae; genus Paragemmobacter; species Paragemmobacter haematequi_A. The sequence goes on along the minus strand of CALRPK020000186.1, from coordinate 2,628 downwards.
ATCGGCTACTCCTGCCAATGATAAAACTTTAGCAAAACCTTCAGCAGGGACGATCATGCAAGAGCAGACGATGACAGGCATGCGGCAAAGGCTGTCTTTGGACGGCGCATGGGATTTCCGGCACGAAGATGGCCCGTGGCGCGTCGCCACCATTCCGGGACCGTGGCAGGCAGAGTTCGCAGACCTGCGGCACACATCAGGCCGCGCAGTCTATCGCCGCCGCTTTTCCGTGCCCGATCATGCGCCCGGAACCCAAATCCTGCTGCGCTTTGGCGCGGTGTTCTACTTCACCACCGTCCGCGTGAACGGGGTTGAGGTGGGGCGCAACGACAACGGCTGGCTGCCGTTTGACTGCGTGATCCCGCCCGCCATCCTGCGGTCTGAAAATGAGGTGACGGTGGATTGCCTGCTCCCCGATGGTGATCCCGCGACCAGCCCCGAGGCGCCCTTTGCCGAAATCCCGCATGGCAAGCAAAGCTGGTATGGCCCTACCGGCGGCATCTGGCAAAGCGTGAGCCTTGAGTTGCGTCACCCATGCCACCTGACCCACGCCGCCATCGCCGCCGCTCCGTCGGGGCGGGTCGGTGTCACGCTGCAGCTGTCGCAACCCGCCGACATCCGCCTGACCGTGATCGATCCCACCGGCGCGCGGGTGCTGCACCACGACCTGACCGCCACTGACACCACCGCCGCCGTGACCCTGACCGTGGACTCCCCCCGCCTCTGGGGGCCAGATCACCCGGACCTCTACCGCCTGCGGGTCGATATCCTTGGCGGTGCCGTGCTGGACAGGACCGAGCACAGCTTTGGCTTTCGCCACTTTGAAGCCCGCGACGGCAAGTTCTTCTTGAACGGCGAACCCTTCTACATGCGCGCGGCACTCGATCAGGATTACTACCCCGAAGGCATCTGCACCCCGCCCTCGATGGCCTATATCGAAGACCAGTTCCGCAAGGCGCGCGAGTTGGGCCTGAACATGCTGCGGACCCATATCAAAATCCCCGACCCGCGCTATTACGACGCCGCTGATCGCATGGGCCTGCTGATCTGGACCGAAATCCCCAACGTCGCCACCTTCACCGACGCCTCGGCCAACCGGATGAAAGCGACGATGGAGGGGATCATCGCCCGCGACGGCAACCACCCCAGCATCGTGATCTGGACCCTGATCAACGAGGATTGGGGGATTCGCCTCTGCGAAGACCCCGCGCATCGGGCTTGGCTGGCGGCAACTTATGACTGGCTAAAGCAACGCGATCCGGGGCGCTTGGTGGTGGACAACTCCCCCTGCCACGGCAATTTCCATGTGAAAACCGATATCGACGACTTCCACTATTACCGCTCTGTCCCCGAACGGCGGGCCGAATGGGATGCGCTGACGGCAGAGTTTGCCGCGCGCGCGGATTGGACCTTCTCACCCTTTGGCGATGGGCAACGGCGCGGGGATGAACCCTTGGTCGTGTCGGAATTCGGGGTTTGGGGTCTGCCTCATCCCGATCAGGTCAGGATCAATGGGGCAGAGCCGTGGTGGATGGAAACCGGCGGCGCTTGGGGCGATGGCGTGGCCTATCCGCATGGCGTGCAAGACCGTTTCGCCCAGATGCAGCTTGGCCGGGTCTTCGGCAGCTTTGACGGATTCGTCACCGCCGTGCAGGGCTACCAATTCGCCAACCTGAAGTATGAGATCGAGTCGATGCGCTCGCACGCGCCGATTCAGGGCTACGTCATCACCGAATTTACCGATGTTCATTGGGAGTCTAACGGACTTCTCGATATGAACCGCAACCCTCGGTCGTTCCACGACGCCTTTGGCACGATTAACGCCGATCTGGTCATCGTCCCGCTGATGGACAGATATGCCGGTTGGGCTGGCGATCTGTTCGAAATCGGGCTGTCGGTCGCCACAGGTGGGCAGGCGATGCCCGCCGCCGATCTGCATTGGACGCTGGAAGAGGCCAGCGGTGTTTGCCCTGTCGCCGCAACACCCGCTTTGGCCGTGGCCCAGACCGAAGGGATTCGCCTGCGCCTGCCGGACCATGGCGCGAACCGGATGCTGGTGTTGACGCTGTGCCTAATGGCGGGCGGGCAGGTGCTGGCAACGAACCGCGTGGAAATCGCGCTGTACCACCGCCCCGCGCTGGCAGGGATGCCGACAGTCGGCAGCCATGATCCGGCGCTGGCCGCCGATCTGGCAGCCTTGGGGCTGACGGTCCTGCCGCCGGAACAGGCAGAGGTGACCGTGGCCCATGCGCTGGACGGCGCGGATATCGCCCGCATGCAGGGTGGCGCGAAATTCCTTGTGATTGCAGATGGTTCCGGCGGCCTGCGCCTGCGCACGGATATCCCGCCGCGCGATCAGCCCTTTATCCCGATTGTCGATGACATCCCCGGCCTGCCGATCAGCCAAGAAGGCCAAATGCCCAACATGGTGCTCCATGCCCGCCAAGGCACGATCTGGCGTGGCGATTGGATTGCCGGATTTTCGTGGATTCGGCGCGCCGGGGTCTTTGCTGACATTCCCGGCGGTCCGCTTGTCGACCTCAGCTTTGACCGGGTGATTCCCCACCATGTGCTGACCGGGTTCCGCACATGGGAATATGGCGGGCCGGTGCATGCTGGTCTGGTCGT
>CALRPK020000185.1:0-5061 GCA_943370015.1 Paracoccus haematequi | reverse complement strand
ACACCACGGGCTTGGGGTTGGCGAGTTGGGTGGTGATCCCCTTCCACAGCGCGGCGGGGCCGGATTGGGGCAGGGTGCTGTCAGCGGTGTCGGTTGAGAGCGGTTCCTTGGCGTGCCGCCACATCTGGATGGCGATCCAGACAAGGTAGGCACCGCCGACGATCTTTAGCGCCACCAGCGCGGCGGGCGCGACCTTGAAGAGAAGGGCCAGCCCAAACAGCGCCGCCACCGCCCAGAATACGGCGCCAAAGCCGATGCCTGCGGCCATCCAGATGCCCATCCGCAACCCTTGCGTCACACCCGTGCGGGCGGTCATCAGCACGGCAGGGCCGGGGCTGATGGCAGCCATCAACTGCACAGAGGCGAGCGCAAGGAAGGCGGCCAGAGTCATTTGTTCGTCATTCCTTGCCGTTCCGGCCCGTCACGGCGTCGATATCGGGGGCGTCCACTGCCTTCATCCCCACCACGTGATAGCCCGCGTCGACATGCAGGTTTTCGCCCGTGGTGCCCGAGCCGAGGTCTGAGAGCAGGTAGAGCGAGGCTTTGCCGACCTCTTCTTGCGTGACATTGCGGCGCAGGGGCGAGTTCAACTCGTTCCATTTCATGATGTAGCGGAAGTCGCCGATGCCGCTGGCGGCCAGCGTCTTGATCGGCCCGGCGCTGATCGCGTTGACGCGGATGCCGTCCTTGCCAAGGTCTTCGGCGAGGTATTTCACCGAGGCCTCAAGTGCCGCCTTGGCCAGACCCATCACATTGTAATGCGGCATCACCTTTTCCGCGCCGTAATAGGTCAGGGTCAGCATGCTGCCACCGTTGGGCATCATCCCGGCGGCGCGCTGGCAGACGGCGGTGAAGGAGTAGACGGAAATATCCATCGTCATCAGGAAGTTGGCGCGCGACGTATCGACGTAGCGGCCGCGCAATTCGTTCTTGTCCGAAAAGCCGATGGCATGAACAAGGAAATCGAGACTGCCCCATTCGGCCTGAAGTGCGGCGAACATCGCATCCATCGACGGCTCATTCGTCACGTCACATTCAAACAGCTTCGGCGTGCCCAATGACGCTGCCAGCGGTTCGACGCGCTTTTTCAGCGCCTCACCCTGATAGGAGAAGGCAAGTTCTGCGCCTTGGTCGCCCAAGGCCTTGGCAATGCCCCAGGCGATGGATTTGTCGTTGGCCAGCCCCATGATGAGCCCGCGCTTGCCTGCCATAAGTCCGGTTGACATTGCCTGTCCCTCGCCCAGTTTTGTGTCGCCGTGGTGTAGGGCAATCGGTCCTCTGCATCAAGTGCAGGACCGCCACGCTTTGGCACAGCAAAGGATGCAATGAACATGGATGACGCAAGCGACCGGACGGGCATCTTCGCCGGGGACGACCCTTTTGCCATCGCAAGGGCGTGGTTGGCCGAGGCGGAACCGAAAGAGATCAACGATCCGAATGCCATCGCCCTTGCAACGGTCGATGAAACGGGCCTGCCGAACGCGCGGATGGTTCTGCTGAAGGATATCGAAGCGCAGGCTTTCGTCTTTTACACCAACTACGGGAGCCGCAAGGGCCAAGAGATCGCCTCTTCCGGGAAGGCGGCCTTCGTGCTGCACTGGAAATCGCTGCGTCGTCAAATCCGCGTTCGCGGCCTCACCGAGCGTGAAGATGGCCCGCAGGCTGACGCCTATTACGCCAGCAGGGACTTGAAAAGCAGGCTGGGCGCATGGGCGTCCAAGCAATCCGAACCGCTGTCGTCACGCGGCGCGCTGGTGGCTGAGGTGGCGAAAATGACTGCGCTGCAAGGGCCTAACCCGAAGCGGCCGCCGTTCTGGGGTGGCATCCGCATCCTGCCACTGGAGATTGAATTCTGGGCGGACGGACCGTTTAGGTTGCATGACAGGTTTCGTTGGTCGCGCAATGGTTTAGGCGGTTCGTGGCACATCTCGCGTCTCAATCCGTGAATTTCGCGAAGCGCGAGTGGTGGAAACCCGCTTTCGTCAAGAAATGCCCCTTGAAACGGAACGTCTTATCGCGTCATGACTTGAGCAGTGGGCTAACTCTGGGGAAACGGCTCTCGACATGGAAGACGAAGAAAAGGTCACGCAGACACTGCATGGCCGCGTAAAATGGTTCGATCCCGGCAAGGGGTTCGGTTTCATCGTGGGTGACGAGGGCGGGTCCGATATCCTGTTGCACGCCAATGTGCTGCGGAATTACGGACAGAACTCGGTTGCTGATGGTGCCGGTATTTCGGTGAAGGTGCAGATGACCCAACGTGGGGTCCAGGCGGTTGAGGTGTTGGACATCGAACCGCCTGTTGGTGGGAGTTTTCCGCTGATGGATGAGAATGCACCCTCGACCCCGGAAGACATCGCTGCCCTGCCGCTGGAACCCGCGCGGGTCAAATGGTTCGACAAGGGCAAGGGTTTCGGCTTTGCCAATGTCTTTGGTCGTCCCGAGGATGTGTTCATCCACATCGAAGTGTTGCGCGTTTCCGGTTTTGCCGATCTACAGGCTGGCGAGGCGGTTTGCCTTCGGATCATCGAAGGCAAGCGCGGACGCATGGCAATGCAGGTGGCATCATGGGAAGCGGCGGTTCGGCATCACGCGGGCTGACAGCGCTGGCAGCGCTGCTGGTCGGCGCGGTTCAGGTGGCGGGGGCAGGGCAGGCACAGGCCGCCTGCGCGCCTGAAACGCTTGACCTGCGCGGACCTTCAGGTGTTGCGCGCTTCCATGTCGAAATCGCCGACACCAGCGCAGAGCGCAATCGCGGGCTGATGTTTCGCGAAAAGATGGCATCCTCGGCCGGGATGCTGTTCGTCTATGACGCGCCTCAAGAGGTTGCGTTCTGGATGAAGAACACCTTGATTCCGCTGGATATGATCTTTGCCGATGCCACCGGAACCGTGCAGCGCGTGCATCAAGGTGCCGTGCCGGGGGACCTGACGGCGATTCCGGGCGGGGCGAATATCCAGTTCGTGCTGGAAATCAATGCAGGCATGGCCAAACGTTTGGGCATCTCGGAGGGCAGCGTGATGCGCCATCCGGCCATTGCCGCAGAAAAGGCTGTCTGGCCCTGCGAGTAGCGCCTTTCCTTCTGCTGCGATCTTGGTTAGGAGAGCCTCAGTCGGGGCGTAGCGCAGCCTGGTAGCGCGACGGTTTTGGGTACCGTAGGTCGAGAGTTCGAATCCCTCCGCCCCGACCATTCCCAATGTAAGCCACCAGACCTTTGGGGCATTTGCCCCGGCGCGGTCGGGTTTTGACCCTGTACCGAAGGATAGGCTGCAGTTGACAGCGCCTGTCGTGGCGGATCACCTGTCGCCGTCAAAGGAAGGTCTGCCATGTTCTTTTCGCGTGCGCTCTCTGTTGTCGTGCAGATTCTGGCCGTCTGCTGGGGCTTTTCGGCCATGGCCGAACCTTTGCCGAAGCCGACGGACCGGGTGATTCTTTCGGTGGCGGGCTTCATCGCAGAAACCACCGGGGATGGCGTGGCGGAGTTTGATCTTGCCGGGTTCGAATCGCTGGGGACCGAGACGATCCGCACGACGACGATCTGGACCGAAGGCGAAGTCAGCTTTCGGGGGGTGTCGCTGAGAACCTTCCTTGATCGTCTGGGCGCCGAGGGCAGCATCCTGCGGGTTTGGGCGCTGAACGACTATACCGTCGACGTGCCTTTTGCCGATGCCGTGGAGAACGGACCGATTCTGGCGATCGAGGCGGATGGAAAGCCGCTTTCCGTTCGGGACAAGGGGCCGATCTGGCTGCTTTACCCGTTTGACAGCGACGCGCAGTACCAGACCGAGGTGATCTATGCCCGCTCCATCTGGCAGATCGAACGGATGGAAGTGCTGGAGTAAGGCCGCGGCGCGCTTGCCCTGCCTGACGGGCTGGCCCATATCGGGGGCATCCCGTTGCGAAAGTCCCGCCGATGCCCAGCCTGATCTCGTTTGACAACAGCTATGCCCGCGATTTGCCGGGCACCTTTCTGTCGGTGCAACCTGCGGTGCCGCCTGCGCCGGAGTTGGTCTTCTTCAACGATGGACTAGCCGCTGATTTGGGGCTGGATGCCGCTGCTTTGCGTGATTCGGCGGCCGGGTTGCTGTCTGGCGCGCATCTGCCGGAGGGGGCCGATCCCATCGCGCAGGCCTATGCCGGGCACCAGTTCGGCGGCTTTTCCCCGCAATTGGGCGATGGTCGTGCGATTTTGCTGGGTGAGGTGGTCGCGCCGGATGGCCTGCGGCGTGACTTGCAGCTGAAAGGTTCGGGCCGCACCCCGTTTTCGCGCGGGGGGGATGGCAAGGCGGCGCTGGGGCCGATGCTGCGCGAGGTGATTGTGGGCGAGGCGTTGCACGCCCTTGGCATCCCGACCACGCGCGCGCTGGCGGTCGTGGCGACGGGAGAGCCGGTCTGGCGCGAAACCGAAATGCCCGGCGCCGTGCTGACGCGGGTTGCCGCTAGCCACATCCGCGTTGGCACGTTTCAGTTCTTTGCCGCGCGGTCGGATCAGGCACGGGTGCGGGCCTTGGCCGATTACACCATCGCGCGGCACTATCCGCATCTGGCGGCGGACCCGTCGCCTTACCTTGCGCTGTTCGATGCGGTGATCGAGGCGCAGGCGCGATTGATTGCTGAGTGGATGGGTGTGGGTTTTATCCATGGCGTGATGAACACCGATAACATGACGCTGTCGGGGGAAAGCATCGACTTCGGCCCCTGCGCCTTTATGGAGTTCTATGCGCCGGGGACCGTGTTTTCGTCAATTGATCACGGGGGGCGCTATGCCTATGCCAATCAGCCGTTGATCCTTGGCTGGAACCTTGCCCGGTTGGCCGAGGCGCTGCTGCCGCTGTTTGACACGGATCAGGACCGCGCGGTCGATCTGGCCAATGATCGGCTGCAGCAAATAGCGGGCCGCTATCGTCACGCGTGGCTGGCCGTGATGGCGCGCAAATTGGCGCTGTCAGGGGAAGAAGCGGACGATGCCGCCTTGGCCGATGATTTTCTGGCCGCGATGGAGGGGCAGGGCGCGGATTGGACCCGCACGTTCCACAGTCTTGCGGCGGCTGCTGAGGGGGA
>CALRPK020000184.1:0-5077 GCA_943370015.1 Paracoccus haematequi | reverse complement strand
GCATCACATCGGTCAGCCCTTCCATCGCGAATTTGGTGGCAACATAGGCCCCGCGCCATTGCAGCCCGACAAGGCCCAGCACAGACGAGCAGTTGATGATCCGTCCATGCCCTTGGGCACGCATCACCGGTATCACGCGGCGGGTCAGGTCGTGGTAGCCAAACAGGTTGACCTCAAAGATTTCGCGCAATGCGTCGCGCGGCAGGTCTTCGACAAGGCCGGGGCTGGCAAACGCGCCGTTGTTGTATAGCGCGTCTAGCCTGCCTCCGGTGCGTTTGAGCACCTCGGCCAAGGCCGCCTCAATGCTGGCTTCATCGGCGTAGTCGAGCGGGAAGCTCTCCAACCCCTCACCGCGCAGGCGTTCACAATCGGCCTCGCGCCGACAGGTCGCGAATACCCGCCAGCCGCGTGCTTTCAACCCATGCGCCGCGTGATAGCCGATGCCCGACGAACAGCCGGTGATCAGGATGGACCGTTCACTCATGACTTTTGACCCCTGTTGACCGGGGTTTCCTAGGCAATTCCAAGGCCGATGTCACTGGAATTGCGGGTTCTGGTCCGTCAGCAGGCTTTGGTGCACATAGCCGTCGATGCCGTCACCTTCGATCCGCACCCGCGCCCAACCCGAAGGATCCGTCCATAGGACAGCCACAGCCTCCCCTTGGTCAAGGCGTGCGGTCACGGGCGCGTTCTTGCTGGCATCCGCGCGAACATTGGCGCGTTCCACCGCGATCCAGCGCAGGTTTTCGGCGTCCGATGGCGCGGCCGCCTCGTCCGGTTGAACCAGCATGGCCTGCACCAGTTCATCCTGAGCGGCGGGCGCTTCTGCCTGCGTGGTGGGGGGCGGCAGCACACGGATGGGCGGCGGTGCGGGCAGCATTGGCACCAATTCCGCCACGGTTGCCGTGATCAGAGGGGTTTCGGCAGGGGGCGGGGCGACGGTCGCCGTCTGGATCACCTCTGGCGGCATGTCACGCAATCCGGCCCGTTTCTGCCCGTCATCCGTGCCAGCGATCATCAGGCCAGCGTAAAGAAAAAGGCCAAGGCCCACCAACCATTTCAACATCGTACCACCACAAACTGCACCAAATACGTCCTTGTTAGACAAGCATGGGGCGAGTCGCATCAAGTTTTTCACCCGCTCCGCTGGGCTGGGCCATTTGACCCCGCATTTCAAACTGGACCTGAGGACGCGCGCGAATTACACCACATCCATGTCCGAAAATGATGACGACCCCAATATCAAGTCGCTGACCGTGGCAGAGCCGCTAAGCCGTGCCATCGGCGAACGGTATTTGACCTATGCGCTGTCCACGATCATGCACCGGGCCTTGCCCGACGCCCGCGATGGTCTGAAACCGGTTCACCGGCGTATCCTGTTCGCGATGCGCGAACTCAGGCTGGCCTCGAACGGGGGCTTCCGCAAATCGGCCAAGATTTCCGGCGACGTGATGGGCAACTATCACCCGCATGGCGACGCCGCGATCTATGACGCGATGGCGCGTTTGGCGCAGGATTTCAACGTCCGCTACCCGCTGGTGGATGGCCAAGGAAACTTTGGCAACATCGACGGCGATAACCCGGCTGCCTCGCGTTACACCGAAGCGCGACTGACGGCGGTGGCTGAGGCGTTGATGGAAGGTTTGGCGGAAAACTCCGTCGATTTCCGTCCGAATTACGACGGCACGCTGGAAGAGCCCATCGTGATGCCCGCTGCATTCCCCAACCTGCTGGCCAATGGCTCCAGCGGGATTGCGGTGGGGATGGCGACGAACATCCCCCCGCATAACCTGGATGAGTTGATCGGGGCCTGCCATGCCATGCTGGGCAACCCCGAGATTGCGGATGACGCGCTGGTGGCCTTTGTCCCCGGCCCTGATTTCCCCACGGGCGGCGTGATCGTCGAACCGCGCGACGCCATCCTTGACGCCTATCGCACCGGGCGCGGTGCGTTCCGCCTGCGCGCGAAATGGGAGGTGGAGGATCTGGGCCGCGGCATGTGGCAGATCATCGTCACCGAGATTCCGTATCAGGTGCAGAAGTCCAAGCTGATCGAAAAGCTGGCTGAGATTATCCAGACCAAGAAGGTTCCCCTGCTGGCCGATGTGCGCGACGAATCTGCCGATGACGTGCGGATCGTGCTGGAACCCCGCGCACGGACGGTGGAACCCGACATGCTGATGGGGATGCTGTTCAAGAACAGCGATCTGGAAATCCGTTTCAACATGAACATGAACGTGCTGATCGACGGCAAAGTGCCGCGCGTGTGTTCATTGAAAGAGGTGCTGCGGGCCTTCCTCGACCACCGCCGCGATGTGCTGCGGCGGCGGTCCTTGCACCGGATGGAAAAGATCGACCACCGGCTTGAGGTCTTGGCGGGCTTTATCATCGCCTTCCTGAACCTTGACCGTGTTATCGATATCATTCGCTATGACGACGATCCCAAACGCGCCCTGATGGCCGAGGTGTGGGGTCGTAAGGTCAGGCGCGCGACGTCCGAAAAGGATTATGTCAGCCCGATCCGGTCAGGCGATCCGGACACCGACATCACCGGCCCCGGACAGTTGACCGAGTTGCAGGCCGAATCGATCCTGAACATGCGGCTGCGGTCCTTGCGGCGGCTGGAAGAGATCGAGTTGATCAACGAACGCGATGCCCTGACGGCAGAGCGCGAAGGTCTGGCCGCCCTTCTGGCGAGCGACGCCCTGCAATGGCAGCGCATCGGGTCAGAGCTTGAGGACACGCGCAAGAAGTTCGGAAAGGATTCCCCCGGCGGGGCGCGGCGCACGATGTTTGCAGATATGGGCAATGTCGAAGAGGTGCCCTTCGAGGCGATGATCGAACGTGAACCCATCACCGTGATCTGTTCGAAAATGGGCTGGATTCGCGCGATGAAGGGCCATGTCGGGCTGGATACGGATGTGAAATTCAAAGACGGCGACGAAGGCCGCTTTATCTTTCACGCCGAAACCACCGACAAAATCCTGCTTGTTGGGTCCAATGGCCGTTTCTACACGCTGATCGGTGCGAACCTGCCCGGTGGGCGCGGCATGGGCGAACCCCTGCGCCTGTTGGTCGATCTTCCGAATGATGCTGACATCACTGACCTGACGATCTGGCGGGGTGGGGAAAAGCTGCTGGTCGCCTCGACCGCCGGGGATGGCTTTATCGTGCCATCCGAAGAGGTTCTGGCCCAAACCCGCGCGGGCAAGCAGGTGTTGACGGTGCGCGATGGGGTCAAGACGGCGCTCTGTCGTCCGGTGCGGGGCGATCATGTCGCCGTCGTGGGCGAAAACCGCAAAGTGTTGGTTTTTCCGCTGTCCGAGCTGCCGGAAATGGCCAAGGGCAAGGGTGTTCGGCTGCAAAAGTACAAGGATGGTGGCCTGTCGGACGCGATCACCTTCACGCTGGCCGATGGCCTGTCGTGGAAAGATCCCGCCGGACGCACGCGGACGGAAACCGATCTAACCGGCTGGAAAGGTGCCCGCGCCAGTGCAGGTGCCATGGCCCCGCGCGGCTTTCCGCGTGACAACCGTTTTACGTAAAGGGTGAGAGATGACCGCTGACGTCCAACCGGTGCAGGTGACATATCGGGCGGACGCGGCGGCGTTGTTCCCCTTGGCCTTGGGGACGGGCCTGCTGTCGGTCGTCACCCTTGGCATCTACCGCTTTTGGGCCAAGGCCCGCATCCGCCGCTTTGTCTGGTCGCATATCCGCATGGGCGATGACGCGCTGGAATTTACTGGCACAGGGCTTGAGATGTTCCTCGGGTTCCTTTTGGCGGTGGTTGTGCTGGCGGTCTATCTGGCGGGCATTCAACTGCTGCTGTTCTTTTTTGGTATCCGTTTCATCTTTGCCCCCGAAACCCCGCTGGAAGAGGCGATGCAGGCAGGCTCTATCGGGCTGTCCTTCCTTGCCGCTGTGCCCTTGATGCTGGTCGCCCTCTACCGCGCGCGGCGCTACCGGATGAACCGCACCCGCCTGCGCGGCATCCGCTTCGGGATGGAGAATGCGGGGCTGGGCTACATGATACGGGCGCTGGTTTACGGGGTGCTGGCGGTGGTGTCGCTGGGGATTCTGTGGCCGCTGATGACCTATCGGCTTGAGGCTTACATGACCGACCGCAGCCATTGGGGGTCCGCGCGGTTCCGTCAGGGTGGGGTGTGGACCGGGCTTTATGCGGCGCTGCGTCCCTATCTGATCGGCTTGGGGTTTTTGGTGGTCGGGGCCGTTTTTCTGGCGATGGGTGAGACGTGGTTTGGCGGCGTTGTGGTGTCGGTGGGGACGGTCTGGGCCTTCGTCGGCCTTACGCTTTATCAAACCCGCGCCTTTGGCTATCTGACCTCGCACAAAACGTTGGTCCTGCCCGGACCTGCCGCCCCTTTGCAATTCAGCGCCGATCCGCGCGGGGGGCGCGTGATCTGGCTGTATATCAAGGGCGGGTTCATCGTCTCGCTTCTTGCGTCGGTCGCGTCGGGGATGCTGTTCGGGACCGTGGGCTTGATGTCGGCGCAAATCCTTGGCTTCGGGGGGGAGCCTTCGGCGTTTGAGATCGCCGAAGTCGCGGTGATCGGGGCCGTGGCTTATCTGATGTTCCTGTCGGTGTTCGGCACGCTGTCGCTGGTGTTCATCTCGCAGCCCGTGTTGGGTTATATGGCCGGATCGGTGCAGGTTTTGGTCCCGAACGGGTTCCTTGATGCCCTGCATCAGGCGCGGGCCGAGGCGGGCGCCGATGCCGATGGCTTTGCCGATGCGCTGGATATCGGGGGGGCGTTCTGATGGGGCCAGTGGAGGCGGCGTTTTACGACGGTCAATCCGCTGCGCGTCAGGTGGTGCAGGTGCGGTCAACCTCTGACCAAAGGGGGTTGGTGCTGCAACCGCCCCACGGCAGTCCGCTGAACTGGCCGGTCTCTGATCTGCGGGCGGTGGAGGATGCGGCGGACCGACTGGTCCTGACGCTGCACCGCGCGGGCGATACGGTCGAGGCGCGGCTGATCCTGACCGACCCCGCCCTGATTGCATGGGTCAAAGCCACGGCTCCCGACCTGCACCGCCGCGACGTGGCGGCGGGCACCTT
>CALRPK020000183.1:0-5083 GCA_943370015.1 Paracoccus haematequi | reverse complement strand
AGATCAACGAGATGGTCACGGCGATGGAAGGCATCCGCGCCAGCAGCCAAGACATCGCTAAGATCATCAAGGTCATCGACGAAATCGCATTCCAGACCAACCTCTTGGCGCTGAACGCGGCGGTCGAGGCGGCGCGTGCGGGCCAGCATGGGCGCGGTTTCGCCGTGGTGGCGCAAGAGGTGCGCAACCTTGCGGGCCGTTCGGCCAAGGCCGCGCGCGAAACGTCGGATCTGATCGAGGACGCCTCGACCCGCGTGCAGGCCGGGGTGAAGATCGCCGATGAAACCAGCCGCGCCTTTGTGTCGATTGCCGATGACATTACCAAGGTGAAAACCTTGGTCAGCGATATCGCCACCGCATCCGGTGAACAGTCGCGCGGTGTGGCGCAGATCAACATAGCGATTGGCGAGGTGGCGAAATCCGCCCTGTCCACCAGCCAACAGGCCGAAGAACTGGCGGCCTCGGCTGCTGAAATGCAGGCGACGACGGAAAGCATGTTGACCGAGGTGGGCCGCTATCGCCTGCGTCGGCGTGCCCAGCCCGTCCCGATGGCCGTGCCGGGTCTGAACCTTGAAGGTTTGCCTGCCGACCTGATGGCGCAAATCCAGACGATGATTGCGCGCCAGATGTCCACACCAGCGGGAGGTGCAGTGAACCGCACCGATCGCGACTCGCGCGGTTACGCGAATTTCTGAACATACGGTCGGGAACGCAGCACCCCGCACCGATCATAGGAGAGTGACGATGCCTTATAACGTGATGATTGTGGACGACGCGGCGATGATGCGGCTGTACATCGCAAGCTTCATCAAGACCTTGCCCGATTTCAAGGTGGTGGCGCAGGCCGCCAACGGGCAGGAGGCGCTGGACAAGCTTGCGGCGACACCGAATGTCGATCTGATCCTGCTGGATATCGAAATGCCGGTGATGGATGGGCTGGAATTCCTGCGCCACGCCAAGCTGAAGACGCGGGCAAAGATTTGCATGCTGTCCTCGGTCGCGGTGTCGGGGTCGCCCCATGCCGCCAAGGCGCGCGAACTGGGGGCGGATGGTGTCGTGGCCAAACCGTCGGGCACCGTGTCGCATGACCTTGAGGAAAAGACCGGCGACGAGTTGGCGCGGACGATGCGCACGCTGGTCGCGGCCTGATCCCCTGCCTCTGCACCCCTTGGCGCAGGCCGGTTCCGGCCCGCACCGCCAACCCTCTCGGCAAGGCTTGAGGTTGTGATGTCTGACGAAATGGACGAAATCTGGGCGCTTTACGCCGACGACGGCGCGCAGGCGCTGGATGCGATGGAAATCGCGCTGGATGCGCTTGGGGTCGGTCCCGCTGCGGCAACCGATCCTGAAGTTGCGGCCTTTTTCCGGGCGGTCCATACCTTCAAGGGCAACTCGCGGGTGCTGGGCCTTGCCGTGGTCGAAAGCCGCGCGCATTACGCCGAAGACCTGATCGGGCTGGTGCGCGATCAGGGCGTGCCATGGGACGCGGAAATCCGCGACATCCTGCTGATGGCGGCAGATACCCTGCGCGTGATGCTGGAAGAAACTGCGGCCACTCGTGCCGATGTGGACCCGGCGGCGTCAGAGCCTTTGATGCATCGGCTGAAAGACAAGATCGCCCGCTGCACCGGTGCCGCGCCAGAGGCTGCGGTAGCCGAAGTGGCGGTTGCTGCGCCCGAACCCGTGGCTGTGGTCGCACCCACGCCGCAGCCAGAGCCAGAGCCTGCCCCGGCCCCGCGGAAGGCCAAGGCCCGCAAGGCCGCAGAGGCACCGCCCGTGGTGACAGAGCCTCCGCCCGCGCCCGCACCAGCGGCAGAGCGGGCACCGCAACCCGCGCCGCCGCCAGCCAAAAAGCCCGCAGGCACGCCGCGACTGGCTGATGACCCGACCTATCGCGCCATCTTTCAGGGCATGGCGCGGGATTGTCTGACCAAGCTGCGCCAAGCGACGGGCAGCTTTGGCGCTGACCCTGATGCCGCCCGCAGCCTTGCCCGGCGCGAGGCGGACGGCCTGTGCCATGCCGCGCGGCAGATGGGGCTGGACGATTGGGAAGCGGCACTCGCCGAGTATCTCGCCGATGGGGATGGCGGGATCGAGGCCATGGCGCAGCTTGTGCTGCATCTTGAGGAACTGACTGAAGCTGAAACCGGCGGAACTCGGGCTGCGTCCGTTGCGGATGGTGGCGACGATGTCAGCTTTTTTGACGCCTTGCGTGATCCTTTGGACCGCATCGCCCGCTATGGCACCGACTTTGCCTGTGGTGATACGCCAGACCCGGATGATGTTGCCGAAGCGGTCGAGGCCGTTAAAGCCGTTTCCGAACCGCAAGGATTCGTGCGCGTGGTCGAAGCGGCGGATCAATTGCTTGAGGCGACCTCGGCCATCTCGTTCCGTAATGCCGAATTGCATCTTTACGAAGAGCTGGGCGCGGTCGAGGCGATCATGCCTGACGCCGCCCGTGCGGCTGGGCTCAGTCCGCGGGGGTTGGTGCAGGTCTGGTGCGCCGAACACGTGTTCGATACGTTGGGCGCGCTGGAATACAACCTGAACCGCCTGCGCGACCCCGAGACTGAGGACCGGGACGAGGAATTCTTGACCTTTGACCGGCTGATGCGCTTGGTCCGTCACGCCTGCGCGCATTATGAGATTGAAACCGCCGGACAACTGGCATTGACGCTGGTGGACCTGTTTTCGCGCACCCACACCTCGGGCAAGGCGCCGGACGCGATCCTCAACCACATCGCGCGCGGGTTCATCGACACCATTGAACTGGTGTTCGACGCGCTGCATCAGGGCGAGACGCCGGACACCGCCAGTCTGGACAAGCTGTTTGAAGAAGCGGCCAACGTCGCCTTCGTCAAGGATGGGCTGGTCACGGCCAGCGCCATTGAACGGCGGCTGGGCCTGCCCAAGGAATTCCACCGCGTGCTGTCGCCTGAAAGTGTGCGCACGGCGGGCGACGCCTTGGATCAGGGGCTGGAATTCTATGTCCTGCGCACGGACATCAACAGCGATGAACAACTGGCCGAAAGCTTCATCGAATGGCTGTCCTCGGGTCAGGCGAAATCCATCACCAACGTCACGGTGTTCGAAGGCCAGAACACGCTGTTCGACTTTCTGATTGCGACCTCGCTGGATGAGCCGAGCCTGTCCGAGGTTCTGGCACGGCTGGACCCCGGCTTGCGCAAACTGGTGCTGCTGCGCCATTTGAAACCGACACGCGAGGCGGGGTCGATTGCCGATGAAGCGGCGGGGCGCGATGCCGATTCCGGGGCCGGATTGCCGACACAACCGGGCGTCACGGCGGAAATGCTGGAGTCGCTGGGGGAAATCGCGGCGTCGCAATCCATGGTCAGCCATATCCTGACCGAATTGGCCGATGCCGATCTGGTGGACAGCATCGACTCGATCCTGCGGACGGCGAATGGCGACATGCGTCGGGTGCGGACACAGGTGCGCGCCTTGCTGGGCGATTTCACGACGCGGCTACAGGAAGTGTCGCAATTGGAATCGCAACTGGTCGGACAACTGGCGCAGTTGCAGGAAGAGACGGTCGAAATCCGGTCGCGCAGCATCGACTCCGTCCTGCGCCCGCTGGAAACCTTTGTGCAGACCTATTCCCGTCGCAACCGGCGCGAGGCGCGGTTTTCCCACACCGGTGGTGAGATCACGCTGGACATCACCATCCTTGACCATCTGCGCAAGCTTTTGCGGGCCTTGGTGATGCTGCGGCTGGAGCAGGGAGAACTGTCGCCCTCCAGCATCCACATCGCGTTTCAGCGCGACGAAGAACGCGTCCTGGCCGTGTTCGAAGACAACGGCGAGACGATGGACACCACTGCAGGTTTGCAGGACATCCAAAGTGGTCTGCAAAAGATGGGCGGTGAAATCCGCCGTGTGGCGCTGCCGGGCAAGGGGATGCGGTTCCATATCTCGATCCCCTTGGCGATGGTGGTGCTGGAAGGCATGGTCGTCGGCGTCGAAGGTGTGCGCTATGTCATGCCCGTCGATGCCATCCGCATGATCTTGCAGCCCGAAAACGATGTGCGCATCCGCATCTCTGCCGCCGAGGGCCGCGAGATGTTGCGGATTGCGGAAAATGAGCTGGTCACTGTCACCTCGCTTGGCGGCGCGCCGCAGGGTGTCGCGCGGGCCGAAGGGCGGCGGCGCGGCGTCTATGTCGTGCTGGGCACCCAAGGGCGCAGCGTGGCGGTTCCGGTGGATGAATTGATCGGCCAGCAACTGGTGCTGCTGCGTCCGTTGCGTGGGGTTCTGTCCCGAATCGAGAACATGACCGGCATCGCCTTGCTTGCGGGTGGGGATGTCGGGATGGTGGTTTCGGCCAATATGCTTTGCGCGGCGAACGGGTCTGGCAACGGAATGCCATCCCTCCGCATATAGGGGGGCCATACCGCGTATAGGGCGGTTTGGCGCATTGGTATCGGCTGACATCGGCGCTGTTGCATCCCCACAGGGTCAGGCCCCATCACGGTTACAGGGTCAGGTTGCAAGACCCCGCCCGGAACCTGTGAGGGGGTCAGTGACCCTCGGTTGAGTGGAGATGATGACAATGCGGATGCAGACGATCGCTATGGGTGCCAAGGCAGAGGTGGCACCGACGCTCCTGTCGTCACTTGTCCCGGCATTGTACCCTTCACAGGGGCCCGTGGTAGAGGTTCTGACCGTTGCCGTCTTGTCCGACACGGTTCCCGAATGGCTGACCGCCTTGGCAGGGCTTGGCCTGCGCCTGTTGTGTGTCGGGGCCGATGGCGCGGCTTTGCTGCCGCAGGACCGGCCTGATATCCTGTTCGTCGATGCGCCTTTTGTCCTGTCGGACCGGCGCTTGGCGCTCCTCGTGGCGCAGTTGCGTTGGGGGCGGCCGGATCTGGTGGTTGTGCTGGCGGATGGCATGATCGGGCAAGACCACGGCTTTTCGCATGACCTGAATTTCGACCCGACGCTGGGGCCGCACCATGCCGGAGATGCGCTGGCTGTGGCGCTGTCGATCCTGTCGCGCAAGCGCAACGGTCCCGCCCGGCAAAAGGCGCTGTTCGTGCCGCTGCTGCGCCGCCCCTCTGTGCGG
>CALRPK020000182.1:0-5099 GCA_943370015.1 Paracoccus haematequi | reverse complement strand
AATCGCTTTCGCGGGCAGGTGGCCGGTCTTGTGCATCGCGCGGGCGAAGAAGCGGGAATAGAGCAGGTGCAGAATCGCGTGTTCGATCCCCCCGATATACTGATCAACATTCATCCAGTAATCGGCATCTTCGGCCACCGTCGGGGTCGCGGCGCGCGGGGCGGTGAAGCGGGCGTAATACCACGAGGAATCCACGAAGGTGTCCATCGTGTCCGTCTCACGCCGCGCGGATGCGCCACATTTCGGGCAGGCGCAATCGCGCCATGTCGGGTGGCGGTCCAGCGGGTTGCCGGGGACGTCAAAGGTCACGTCATCGGGCAGGGTGACGGGCAGGTTCTCTTTCCGCTCTGGCACCACACCACAGGCGGCGCAATGCACCACGGGAATCGGGCAACCCCAATAGCGCTGGCGCGAAATACCCCAATCGCGCAGGCGGAACTTGGTGACGCCTTTGCCATAGCCATTCGCCTCGGCATGGGAAATGGCGGCGGCGATGGCCTCTTCGCCGGTCTGAACGCCAGCCCCCGAGAAGCCGCGCACATAGTGGACGCGTTCGGATTTCATCGGAACGAAGGCGGTTGCCAGCGGCGCATCCTGTTCGCCCTCAGCCACAAACACCGCCTTGATCGGCAGGCCATATTTCGTGGCAAAGTCAAAGTCGCGCTGGTCATGCGCGGGGCAGCCGAAGATTGCGCCGGTGCCGTAATCCATCAGGATGAAGTTGGCGATCCAGACCGGCAGTTCCCAGTCCGGGTTCAGCGGATGCTTCACGCGGATGCCGGTGTCATAGCCGATCTTTTCGGCGGTCTCGATTTCCTCGGCGCTGGTGCCGCCCTTGCGGCATTCGGCGACAAAGGCGGCGACCTTTGGGTCACCCTCCAGCGCCTTGGCCAGCGGGTGATCCGCGCTGATCGCGGCGAAAGAGGCCCCCATCAGCGTATCGGGACGGGTTGTATAAACCTCCAACCGATCAAACCCAGCGGGGGCGCCTACGGTTTCAAAGCCGAATTGCAGACCGCGCGACCGCCCGATCCAGTTCGCCTGCATCAGACGCACCTTTTCCGGCCAGTCGGTCAAACCATCCAGCGCGTTCAGCAGGTCTTCGGAATAGTCGGAGATCTTGAAGAACCACTGCGTCAGCTCACGCCGTTCCACCGCAGCGCCGGAGCGCCAGCCCTTGCCGTCGATCACCTGCTCATTGGCCAGAACGGTCATGTCGACCGGGTCCCAGTTCACCACCGCGTTCTTGCGATAGACAAGGCCCGCCTCCAGCATGTCGATGAACATCGCCTGCTGCTGGCCGTAGTATTCCGGGTCACAGGTGGCGAATTCGCGGGACCAGTCGATCGACAGGCCCAAGGGCTTCATCTGGGCGCGCATGTCGGCGATATTGCCATAGGTCCAGGTCTTAGGATGACCGCCCCGCTCCATCGCGGCATTCTCGGCGGGCATACCAAAGGCATCCCAGCCCATCGGGTGCAGCACCGAATAGCCAGCGGCAGCCTTCTGACGGGCGACGACATCGCCCATCGTGTAGTTCCGCACGTGCCCCATATGGATGCGCCCCGACGGATAGGGGAACATCTCAAGCACGTAATACTTGGGCTTCGATGGGTCGCGCTTGGCCAGGAACGTCCCGGCTTCCTCCCATTTGGCTTGCCATTTGGGTTCGGTAACACTGGGTTCGTAGCGCGACATCTCTGGCCCCTCGGCGTGTGCTTGCGCGCGTGGTTATAGGAAGCACAACCGCCAAGGTCCAGTGAGCGCGGTTCACCGGTCGCGGGTCACGCCATTGCGCGTGGCGTCACCCGACAGCATCCGCGAAAACGGCACCAGTTGCCACAGCGCCGACAGACCCACCAGCACGTAGATAACCCGCGCGATGAGGCCGTCCTGCCCGCCGAACAGATCGGCGACGAGGTCGTATTGCAAAAGCCCCACAAGCAGCCAGTTGATGCCGCCGATGATGATCAGAAGAAGCGTTACGATGTTCAGCATATGCATGTTTGCCTCCGTGTCAGACGGGGGCAAATGCTTTGCACGTCAAAGTTGTTCCTGCGAAAGCGGTCTGCGCAGACGGGACTTGGCAGACCGGAGTTACAGGCCCAGATCGCGGATGCGAAGCTGCCGCGCACGGGTCAGGATCGCATCTTCGACCGCACGCGCGGTTTCGGGCGACACCGCGCCGCCGCCGCGCGATTGCAGCGCGACCTTCAGCGACCGGGCGTCAAGCGACGGATCTTGGACATAGATCGTTGCGCGATAGGCGCGGCCACTGCCGGGCGGCGTGCCAAAACCGGTGGTGATGACGCCGGTAAAGGGATCAACCGATTCTACCGGCAGGAAATCCAGCACCTCAAGCGAGGCCTGCCACAGATACTTGTTCACCTCGACCGTCGTGTTCGGATCGCGGTTGTTGCTGAACAGGCCCCAGATGGTTTCGCGGCTGTCTTCGCCGCTGGCACGCGCAAGGGCGGCCCGTTGCGCATCGGCACGGGCCGAGCGTTCCACCTGTTCGGGCGTCGGCGCGCCGTTGCGACGGAACAGGCCGCTGTCACCGCCAAGGCTGCCGCATCCGGCGAAGGAAAGCGCCAAACCCGTCATCAGCACCAGTCGAGCTGCGCTATGCCGCTTCATACAGTCCCCCGTCGTCCTTTGTGCGTTGTCTAGCCTGTCCGCCAAGGCGTGCCAAGACTTTTCCCCCCTCTCCGGCGGCGGCCCGCATGCGAGTCGGCGCGCTTCGCCTGCGGGGCAGGCAACAGTTGGGCTGCATCTGACCACGGGCAGGTCGCCTGAGCGTGCCCGTCAGCAGCGACAATCGGCTGCGCCATCCATCGCAGGGGTAGCAGAGCAACGGCGCAAAGCGCGGTGAAAGCCACTGTTGCAAGACTGCACCACGCCGCCGGTCGTTGGGCTTGGCTGCGCCGGTAAAGTTGCATTTCGATAATTTAAGAAAGATTAACAAGACATCCCCAACCCGGGTTCGTCTGGGGTGGGTTGCTAAAAAAACGAGGGAAAACCATGAAAAAGATTCTTCTCGCCACCACCGTTCTGGTTGGCACCGCTGGCTTCGCTTCCGCAGAAGTTACCCTTTCGGGCAACGGCCGCATGGGCATCACCAGCAATGAGACCGTTGCTGCTGGCGACAAAGAAACCTCCTTCAACTCGCGCGTTCGCGCCTCGGTCAACATGTCGGCTTCGACCGACGGCGGCCTGGAATTCGGCGGCTCGTTCGGCATTCATGACGCTGGCGCTGCTGCTGGCGGCACCGAAGGCTCCGTGTTCATCTCGGGCGCATTCGGCAAGCTGACCATGGGCGGCACCGATTCCGCAGCACAGAACGCTGTCGGCCAACTGGCTGGCGTGGGCTACGCTGGCACCGGCGACGGCAACGAGATCGGCTACCTGACCTCGGGCGACAAAGAAATGGCGCTGTATTCGTACTCCGCTTCGGGCTTCACCGGCTATGTGTCGGTTGGCCAACCGGACAACGCTGACGACACCTACTCGGTCGGCGCTGCCTATTCGACCGACGCATTCACCGTCGCTGTCGGCTACGAAGACTCCTCGGTCACCGGCACCCAGACCTCGGTCGCCGCGTCGGCTTCGGTGTCGGGCGTTACCGCCAAGGCAATCTACATGACCCGCGACAACGTCGCTGGCTTCGACCCGTCGTCCTACGGCCTGTCGGCCACCTACGCGATGGACGCTGTTTCGCTGACCGTCTATGCACGCCAGCAGGAAACCTCGGACACCGACACCGCCTACTTCCAGGGCATCGGCGCTTCCTACGCACTGGGCGGCGGCGCGACCTTGGCTGGCGGCGTTGCCAATGCCGACGGTCTGACCCGCGCCGATCTGGGCGTGAACTTCTCGTTCTGATCCAACGCGCTTCGGCGCGGCGGATGGGGGAGGCGACCTTCGGGTCCGCCTCCCCTTTTCTTTTTGTTCAGCCGGGATGCCGGGGCCGCATTGATCCGGCCTCGTGTCATCTCTTCGCCCCCTTTTGATCGCGAAATTCAATCGACCAGACTGTTGCCAAGAGCAGCATCCTGCGTGGCAGTTATTGCCCCTGTGCGGGCCAATGCCGTCAAAACCACGCCTTCGGGCGACCTCAGGATTCATCCGTTAAACTGCACGCCGACAGCGCCCTTGATCGGTGCCTTGGCGCATTTTGGCGGGAATGCGGATCTGCACCCATCGCCTCTGCAAATCACACCGCGGGATGCGTTCAGCGCATCACACCTTTATCATTTCGATATTTTTGATTATCGTTTTTCCCGCACTGATCCATACACCAACAGACGCAGCCATTCTTTCTGCGCAGAAAGCAGGCACCCACGCGAGCGCGCGCGACCTATTTCTAGGCACCATACCTCTGAGGAAATACTGTGGCAGGACTGCACCACACTGGGCATCGTTGGGTTTGTGACCCTATCGAAAGTTGCATTCAGGGCCGGAAGGCGGGATTAACACGTCATCCCCACCCCGGATTCCCCTGGGCTGGGTTCCTAAGAAAACGAGGGAAAACGATGAAAAAGATTCTTCTCGCCACCACCGTGCTGGTTGGCACCGCTGGCTTCGCTTCCGCCGAAGTTACCCTGTCGGGCAATGGCCGCATGGGCATCACCTATGCTGAAACCGCTGCTGTCGGCGACAAAGAAACCTCCTTCAACTCGCGCGTTCGCGCCTCGGTCAACATGTCGGCTTCGACCGACGGCGGCCTGGAATTCGGTGGTTCGTTCGGCATTCATGACGCCGCTGCCGCTGCTGCGGGCACCGAAGGTTCGGTCTTCATTTCCGGCGCGTTCGGCAAGCTGACCATGGGCGGCAACGACTCCGCTGCTCAGAACGCAACCGGCCAGCTGGCTGGCGTGGGCTACACCGGCAACGGCGACCACAACGAAATCGGTTACCTGACCTCGGGCGACCGTGAATCGGCTCTGTATTCGTACTCGGCTTCGGGCTTCACCGGCTACTTGTCGGTTGGTCAGCCGGACAACGCTGCTGACACCTATGCTCTGGGCGCGACCTACGCGACCGACGCGTTCACCGTCGCTGTCGGCTACGAAGACTCGGACTCGGCTGGTACCGCTGCT
>CALRPK020000181.1:0-5132 GCA_943370015.1 Paracoccus haematequi | reverse complement strand
CTTCGTGCAGCAGCAGTTCTTCCCGACTTCGGCGCGGGCGGAGCTGTTCATTGAGACGCGGATGCCCGAAGGATCAACCATCGAGGCGACGGCCAAGGCCGCCCTGGCCGCCGAGGCGCTGGTGGCGGGTGACCCTGATGTGCGGTTTTCCTCCACCTATGTCGGCGCAGGCTCGCCTCGGTTCTTCTTTGCGCTAAACCCCGCCCTGCCGAACCCTTCTTTCGCAATGACCGTGATTATGGCGCAGGATGCCGCCGCGCGGGATCGGCTGCGCGCCCGGATCGAGGCGGCAGTTGCGGCAGGCGCTGTGCCCGAGGCGCGCATCCGGGTGGATCAGATTGTCTTCGGCCCCCCAGTGGGCTTTCCGGTGCAGTTCCGGGTCATTGGCCCTGATCCGGCCGAGGTGCGCCGGATCGCCGCCGATGTGCGGGCGATCATGGTGGCCAACCCCAACACGGTTGAGCCGCAGTTCGACTGGAACGAACAGGCGAAAACAGTCTCTGTCCGGCTGGACCAGGACCGCATCCGCGCCCTTGGGCTGAACACGGCGGATGTGTCGAACACGCTTCAGACGCTTTTGTCAGGCGTCAAGGTCACCGAATACCGCGAAGGGACCGAGTTGATCGACGTCATCGTTCGCGCCCCGGCCGAGGAACGGGCTGATCCCTCCGCTATCGGCGATCTGACGGTGTTGTTGCCCGGTGGCGGGGCGGTGCCGCTGACCCAGCTCGCCGAGATCACCTATGGGTTCGAAGAGCCGATCCTGTGGCGGCGCAATCGTGATATAGTGCTCACAGTGCGCGCCGACATTGTGCCGGGCGTGCAGGCCCCCACGGTGACGGCTGAAATCGTGCCGCTTATGCAGCCAATCATTGAGGCCCTCCCTGCCGGCTACCGGATCGAGACGGGAGGCGCGGTCGAGGAAAGCAACAAGGCCAACGCTGCCCTGTTCCAGATATTTCCGTTGATGTTTCTGGCTATGCTGTCGCTTCTGATGCTGCAGTTGAAAAGCTTTTCAAAGCTGTTCCTTGTGTTCCTGACGGCACCCCTTGGTGCTGTCGGAGCTGTGGCCGCACTTTTGCTATTCAACGCGCCTTTTGGCTTCGTTGCGCTCTTGGGTGTCATCGCCCTTGCAGGGATGATCATGCGTAACACGGTGATCCTGGTCGATCAGATAGACCACGATCTGGCCGCAGGCAGCCCGCCCTGGGAGGCGATTGTCGAAAGCACGGTGCGCCGCGCGCGGCCCGTGGTCTTGACGGCGCTTGCGGCCATTCTGGCGATGATCCCTCTGGCGCGTTCAGTATTTTGGGGGCCGATGGCGCTATCGATCATGGGCGGGCTGATCGTAGCCACTGTGCTGACGCTGTTCTTCCTGCCCGCACTCTATGCCGCCTGGTTCCGCGTCAGATGCACCACACCGGCACACGCGGCACAACCCGAAGAAGTGCCTGTCGCCGCTCCCGACTTCCAACCGTTTCGCCTTGCCGGCGAATGACCCTGACCGAAAGGCAAAACGAATGACGTCTGATCTGAAAACCCGTTTCGGCCCCGCTGCCCTTGTCACAGGGGCAAGCGACGGCATCGGTCGCGCCTTTGCCGTGGCGCTGGCAGCGCAGGGCTTTGACCTTATGCTTGTGGCGCGGCGGGAAGTTATACTGGAAGGCCTCGCACGCGACCTTAGGGCAAAACATGGAATCACGGTCGAGGTGATCGCCGCTGATTTGTCCGCACCGGGCACCGTGGACGAGATCCTGATGCAGACTGCTGCCATGCCCATCAGCCTTCTGGTTGCATCGGCCGGGTTCGGGTCCATCGGGCCATTTCTTGATCTGGACGCCGGCACCGAAGCCAACATGGTTGATGTGAACTGCCGGTCGGTGGTGGAACTTACCCACGGGCTTGCGACCCGCATGGCTGCACAAGGCCGGGGCGGCGTGGTGCTGTTCAGCTCCATCGTAGGTTTCAGCGGTGCGCCGTTCTCGGCCACCTATGCGGCTACCAAGGGGTTCATGCAAAGCTTTGCCGAAGGGCTGGCGGTGGAACTGCGCCCGGCCGGGATCAGCGTCCTGTCCGTGGCACCCGGCCCGGTCGGCACCGGCTTTGCCGCGCGCGCGGGGATGCAGATGGGCAAGGCGGAAACGCCAGAAACCGTGGCGCGTGCCTCGCTTGCGGCGCTGGCCGGTGGTGGCACCCTGCGCCCCGGGTTTCTGGCCAAGCTTTTGGGCTGGTCACTTGCGATGATGCCCCGCTGGGGCCGGGTGCGCCTTTTGGGTCAGATCATGAAGGGCATGACGCCCAAGCCGAGAGGCTGACAGCATGACCGCAAACCCTTGGGTCGTCTTCGCAATTGCCAGTGCGGCGGTATTTCTGGTTTCGGTCGACGCGACGATTGCAGTGGCAGCCTTTCCAGCATTGCGATCATCCTTTGCCGAGACATCTCCTGCGACACTGTCCTGGGTGCTGAACGCCTACACAATCCTTTACGCAGCGCTTCTGGTTCCCGCCGGTCGGCTGGTCGACCTGCATGGGGCAAAGCGGCTGTTTTTGTTCGGCGTGACGCTGTTCACGTTGGCTAGTGCTGCCTGCGGGCTGGCCCCGGGCACATCGACGCTGATCGCCGCTCGCGTCGTGCAGGCGGTGGGTGGCGCGGTGCTGACACCCGCTTCGCTTGCTCTGATCCTCGGCGCATTCCCTGCCGACAAGCGTAGCGCCATCGTCGGGCTGTGGAGCGCGGCGGGCGCCCTTGGGGCCGCCGTCGGACCCGGTGCGGGGGCCATACTGATCGAACTGGCCACCTGGCGCGCGGCCTTTCTGATAAACCTGCCGTTTGGGGTTTTGATTCTGTGGTTTGCCGCCCGCCGCCTGCCTCCACTGAACGGGGCGGACGCGGGAGAAGCTTTGGACATTCCGGGCATTGTGCTGATTGCAGGCGGAGTGGCTGCGCTGACTTATGGCGTGGTGCAGATCAAGGAGGCAGGCTTTGCCGCCGCAGTTGTTTGGGCCCCTGCGCTTGCCGGTATTGGCCTGTTGATCACCTATGCGCTTTGGGCGCGTCGCCGCAAAGCGGCGGCCATCGACATGACCCTGTTCGCCGACCGCACCTATGCCTTGGTCACCGTTGCAAGCTTCGTCTTTGGCATCGCATTTTCGTTGATGTTCCTGTCGTCCTTCCTGTTCCTTTTGGGCATTTGGGGCTTTTCGCAAGGCCTGACCGGGCTGGCCGTCACTCCCGGCCCGCTGGTTGTGATCGCTGTCGCAATTGCCTCGGGACGGCTGGTGGGGCGGGTCGGGCATCGGATCGTGCTTGTGGCGGGGGGCCTACTTTACGCGGTCGCCCAAGGCTGGCTCGCAACTCAAGTTACCGAAACGTCTGCCTACCTGACGCTGTGGTTTCCGATGCAGATTGTCGGAGGTATCGCCGTTGGGCTGCTGCTGGTTGGTCTGTCTGGCGCTGCCGTCTCTGGCCTGACACCTGCAAGGTTCGGCGTGGGCGGGGCGGTCAACAACGCCGTGCGGCAGTTGGGTGGCGTGTTCGGCACGGCTCTCGCGGTCGTTCTGGTCGGCCAGACCGACGCGGGGATCAATGCGTTCCGGAGCGCCTTTTTGTGCCTTGGCCTGATCGGGCTGGCCGTTGCGGTCTTGTGCCTTTCCCTGCCGCGCCAAAGTGGGCGGGTTGTTCCTCAGAGTGCCGCGTAGCGCCATGGTCTATGTCTCGATCACCGGTCTGCAACTAAAATCGATCGGCCACACCCCGGCCTTCTGGTGGCACGCGGTGCGGTCCATGCGGCAGGCGCAATCCGCCCCCGGCCTTATCAGTGCCGATGCGCGGCAAATCAACGGCATCCACCACACACTGACCATCTGGGAAACCGAGGGCGCCATGCGCGCCTACCTCGTCACCGGCGCGCATCTGGCAGCGATGAAGGCGTTTCACAGAATCGCCACTGGCCGGACCATCGGTTTCCTTACTGAATCCGCCCCCGATTGGGACGAAGTCCATGCGAACTGGGTGCGCTGTAGCAACGCTGTGCTACCCAGATAGCCCAAAGGCCAAATCTTCGTCCTTGCCTATCTGTTGCCGAATTTTAAGGCGGCCATTTGGATAGCCCGAAGTCATCCGGTATGACCGCCCTTTGTTGCTAAGGGTGTCACTTGAGGTTCAACCCTAGCACGGTTCCCTCTGTCGAACGACTGCTTCCAATGCAGCGGCGACCCTACTCAAGGGCTGCTTCCCGCCCTTAGCGTCGGGCGGGGCGGTTGCGGCCTTTATCCGTTTGCCGCTCCATGCGGAGGCGAGGCCGCGAATATCACGGACCTGTTCATTGACCGCAGCTATCAGATTACCCCGTCTGGATTGGATCTATCCGTGCGCCTGCCCGTTGTGCGGGATCAGGCGACCAACTGCGCTGCCTTGCGCTTTGCATAACGTTGGTCCCGTGCGGATCGACGTGCCGCTTCATCGGACAGGACAAGCGCAATTCGCTTGTCTTGAGCTGACTGGCTCGCTTCGATTTCTGCGGCTTTGGCAGCCTGTTGGCGCATTTCTTCCGCAACAACCGCGGCAGCTTCATCGGCCACGCGTTGCCGCTCCGCCTGTTTCTCTGCATCCCGCGCTGCGTGGCGTGCATCGCGTGCCCGCGCCACCTCGGCATGGGCCGCCAGCTTTGCCGACAGATCGGTCGCCGCCGACGCATTTCTGAACCTTTCCAGAAGGGCAGCCTTGGCTTTGTTCGCGTCGCCTTGGGGGTTCGAATATTCTTTGGATTTGGTCATTTATTGTCTTTTCCTAGGATATGAAATTGTTTGGACCTGTCAGGTCGGATTGGCCGGTATCTGATTTTCGGGATGCGCATGGGGTCAAGACCGCTCAAGCATTGCTCCGTCCCACCAGATCGTCAGGCGGCGCGTCTGGTCACATGGACCACCAGAGTTTCAGGAATGAAGCCCGCAGATCTGGCGGCGGCGGCAAAGGCACGTCTCGCCACGCCGACAGGAACAATACAGTCCATGGCAGCTTCGACCTGTTTCAGAGCGTTCGAGCGCGCTTCGTCGGCAACCGGCCATTGCTTCAGCAACCAGTATTTGACTTGTTCGATCGTGCTGAATTTCTGCACGTCCCCGTCAGAAGA
>CALRPK020000180.1:0-5149 GCA_943370015.1 Paracoccus haematequi | reverse complement strand
GCCCTTCATCGTTCGAAAATCACCCCTGCGGCGTCATCGCCTTCCTTTGCCGTGCCCGCTCTAATCCCAGCGCCCGCTCGCGCCAGATGATCAACAGCCCCGCCGTCACCACCAGCGCCGCCCCGGCCAGCATGGTGACCGTCGGCAATTCGCCAAAGAAGAACCAGCCGAACCCCAGCGCGAACAGCATGGACGCATAGTCAAACGGTGCCACTACCGACGCATCGGCAAAGCGATAGCTGGAGGTCAGCAAAATCTGCCCAACCCCACCCAAAAGCCCCGCCGCAACCAAGGTCGCCGCCTCAACCGGGGTGGGCACCACCCAGCCAAAGGGGATCGTCACCAGCGACAACAGCGTTGAGGTGACCGAAAAGTAGAACACGATGGTCGCGGTTTTCTCTCCCGCCACCAGCTTGCGCACAAAGACCTGCGCCAAGGCGGCAAAGACCGCGCCCCCCAGCACCAGCATCGCGCCAAACGCCTCAGTATGGCCTGCGCCGCCGCTCACCACCGTCAGGCGCGGCGACAGCACGATCATCACCCCCACCAACCCCAAGGCCACAGCGGTCAGGCGGAACAGCCGCACTTCCTCGTTCAGGAACATCGCGGCGAAAATGACCGTCAGCAGGGGGGCGGCATAGCCAATTGCCGTCACCTCGGGCAGCGGCAGATAGCCAAGGCCCGCAAACCCCATCCCCATCGCGCAAGTGCCCGCGAACCCCCGCCAGACATGGCCGAGCGGGTTGGCCGTCCGAAGCCCTGCCGGAAACTCCCGCGTCCAGACCAGCCAGACCAAGATCACTGGGATCGCAAAAAACGACCGAAAGAACACCGCCTGCCCGGCAGGCACATGCTGCGCCGTGCTCTTGATCATCGCTGACATCACGATGAACACCAGAACCGAGGCCAATTTGAAGCCGATGCCGCGCAGCGGATGCATGAAAATCCCTCAACTCTGCCAATTGGTTCAACCACTCTCGCCGCCGCGATGCAAGGTGGGCTGGACGGCGCAGGCCGCTTGGGGTTCCATAGCAGCGTTTAGGATGGGTGAGCATATGACCAAACCTTCGGCCCCACTGGCAGACCGCATCGACCAAGGGCGCGGGATCACGCCTGCCGATCTGGTGCTGAAAGGCGGGCGGGTCTTTGACCTGATCACGGGCGAGTTGGTGCAAACCGACGTCGCCATCTGCGGCGATACCATCGTCGGCACCTTTGGCACCTACACCGGCCGGGTTGAGATTGACGTCACCGGCCAAATCCTCGTCCCCGGCTTCATCGACACGCATCTGCATATCGAATCCTCGCTGGTCACCCCGTTTGAGTTTGACCGCTGCGTCACCCCGCGCGGCATCACCACCGCGATCTGCGATCCCCACGAAATCGCCAATGTCTGCGGGCTAGAGGGCATTGGCTATTTCCTGAACGCCTCCACCCGCACGCTGATGGATATCCGCGTGCAGCTTTCGTCCTGCGTGCCCTCGACCCACATGGAAACCGCAGGCGCACGGCTGGAGGCTGCGGATCTGATCCCGCTGATGGACCATCCCCGCGTCATCGGTCTGGCCGAATTCATGAACTTCCCCGGCGTGCTGTTCAAAGACCCCGGCTGCATGGCGAAACTAGAGGCTTGGCAGGGCAAGCACATCGACGGCCACGCGCCCTTGCTGCGCGGGCTAGACCTGAACGGCTACCTTTCCGCGGGCATCCGCACGGAACATGAGGCAACCACCGCCGAAGAAGCCTTGGAAAAACTGCGCAAGGGCATGCGCGTGTTGATCCGCGAAGGCTCGGTTTCCAAAGACCTGCACGCGCTGGCCCCGATCCTGACCGAACGGCACTCCCCCTACCTGTGCCTCTGCACTGATGACCGCAACCCCTTGGACATCGGCGAACATGGGCATCTGGATCACATGATCCGCACCGCCATCAGCCTTGGTTGCCCGCCCCTTGCCGTCTACCGCGCCGCCAGCCTGTCGGCGGCCGAGGCGTTCGGGTTAAAGGATCGCGGCCTGATCGCGCCCGGCAAACGCGCTGATATCGGGGTGATCGACAGCCTTGAGGGTTGCCACGCCGCCATGGTTCTTGCGGGCGGCGTGCAAGTGACCGACGCCGCCTTTGCCGCGCGTGAGACCATCCCCCCGGTCGCCCGCAACTCGGTGAAGGCCCCTACGGTCGAACCCCACCACTTCCGCTGCGGCGGCAACCGGGTGGACACCCCCGTCATCGGCATCCTGCCCGGCAAGATCATTACCGAACACCTGACCTATGACATCGCCCCCGTCGATGGCGACAAACGCCCCGACCTGAGCCGTGACCTCATTCGCATCGCGGTCATCGAACGCCACGGCAAGAACGGCAACCGTGCCACCGGTTTTGTGCGGGGGTTCGGGCTGCAACGCGGGGCGATTGCCTCCACCGTTTGCCACGATCACCACAACATCGCCGTTGTGGGGGCCGACTATGCCGACATGGCCATGGCCGCCAACCGGTTGGGCCAGATCGAAGGCGGCTTTGTCGTCGTCGAAGGCGGCAAGGTCTTGGCCGAACTCTCTCTCCCCGTCGCGGGTCTCATGAGCCTTGAGTCGTTCGAGCATGTCCGTGACCGCCTTGTCGCCCTGCGCGCGGCGGCGGCGTCGCTGGGCGTGGTGCTGGAAGAACCTTTCCTGCAACTCGCTTTCCTTGCCTTGCCGGTCATCCCCCATCTGAAGATCACCGATCACGGAATGGTGGATGTGGACCGCTTCGAAGTGCTGCCCTGAAGCCGTCCGCCTGTGTTCACATTCCGGGCATAGACCTTGCCTATCCTGCGCCAAGCGGACAGGTTGGGCCAAGACGTGAGGGAACGGGACGACATGGGCAAGGGCAGGCCAAACCGGCACAAATTCCGCAAATTGAAAGAGTCCCCGCCCGAGTCCAAAAAACGCGTGTCCCAGATCCTTGACGACGTCGCCGCCGATAACCGGCGTGAGCGTGTGTCGATCACCGACCTGATGGGTGCGATGGAAGCGCGGGCGGTGGCGGCGCTGATCCTGTTCTTCTCTCTGCCCAATGCCTTGCCCGCGATTCCGGGAACCAGCGCCGTGCTGGGCCTGCCGCTGTTGTATCTCTGTGCGCAGATGATGCTGGGCAAATTGCCATGGCTGCCGGGGCTGATCGCCGACCGGTCCATGACGCGCGAGGATTACAGCGGCTTGGTCCGCCGGGTGTCACCGCTCTTGGCGCGGGCCGAACGGCTGCTGGTGCCGCGCCTTTTGTTCATGACCGGCGACATCGGCGAGCGGGTGATCGGCGGGTTCTGCCTGCTTTTGGCGGTTGTCCTCGCCCTGCCCATCCCCTTGGGCAACATGCTGCCCGCGATTGCCATCAGCATGATGGCGCTGGGCGTGCTGGAACGCGACGGGCTTTGGGTGATCGGCGGGGCTGTGGTGGGCGGGCTTTCCTTGGTCATCGTCTGGGGCGTCGTCTGGGCTTTGGCCAAGATTGCGATATTCGCGATTCTCAACGCCTTCTAACTGGCCAGATGGCGCAGCCCTTGCGTCACATCCGTCCTGACCGCCAACCGCAACCCCGGTTCATCCCCCGCCTTCAGGGCCGCCAGAATCATCCGGTGATGCTGCGGCGGTTCCTTGCGGCGCAGCTTGGAATAAAGCGCCCGCATCGTCGGCCCCAGTTGCAGCCAGACCGTCTCGCACAGGGCCAGCATCGCAGGCGTCTGGGCGCGCAGATAGAGCGTGCGGTGAAATTCCAGATTGGTCCGCACATAGGCGATGGCGTCCTGCTTCACCACGGCCTCGGCATTCAGCGCATTGATCGCCGCCAACCGTTCGATCAGCGCGAAATGCGCGCGGGGCAGGGCGCGCGCGGCCATTTCCGGTTCCAGCATGGCACGAATCGCCGCCAGCTCCTCAATCCGTTCCGGTGTCAGTTCCGGCGTCGAGATGCGGCCCGAGGAGGACAGCGTCAGCGCCCCTTCGGCCACCAGACGCCGCACAGCCTCGCGCGCCGGGGTCATCGACACATCGAATTGCGCGCCGATCCCCCGCAGCGTCATGGCATGGCCCGGCGGCAACTCGCCATGCATCACCTGCTGGCGCAAGGTGCGGTAAACACGCTCATGCGCGGCGGCGTTGGGATCGGTCAGGCGCGGTGTGATCGGCATGGGCCAAGCCAACCACCCCGCGCTGCGATTATCAATCCCCGAAGCGATAGGCGTGCAGGGCTTGACCTTCGTCATGCAGCCATTTGCGCTGCGGCTGCCAGCGGGGATAAAGCCGCTCCACCACCGCCCAAAAGCTGGCGGAGTGGTTCATTTCCAGCATATGCGCCACCTCATGGGCCGCGACATAGTCCAGCACGGACGGCGGCGCCATCACCAGCCGCCACGAATACATCAAGGCCCCGTCATGCGCACAAGACCCCCAGCGCGACCGTGTATCGCGCAACGTCACCCGCGTGACCTTGCGCCCGATCAGCCCGGCGTAGCGGTCTGACGCCGCCACCAAGCGTTCCCGCGCCAGCGCCTTGAGGAAAGCACCCGCCCGCACCCCCGCCTGTGCCGGATCACCGGGAATCAGCATCCGGTCGCCATCAATCCGCACCCCGCGCCCCGGCCCGGCCACCAGCGTCAGCATCCGCCCTTCCACCGGCACATGCGCGCCAAGGCCGACCCCGGCCTGACGCGGCATCTGGGCCAATATGTCGCGAATCCAACCCTCTTGCGCGCGGGCGAAAGCCATCGCTTCCGACTCACGCGCGCGCAGCGGTAGGGACAACGTCACCCGCCCATCCAGCCGCGACACGCGCAGCGAAAACCGCCGCGCACGGGCGGATCGGCGCAGCGTGATTTCGACCGGGGGCAGGTCTGGGGACGATCCGGGCAGGACGGGCATCGAAACCTCTTGCAAATCAAGCGCAGCATAGCCAAATCGGAATAAGACTTGCCAGTCGATAAGGAGCCGCCTTTCGCGGTCGAAAGCCTTTGACACCCGCCCATGCTTGTGGCAAGCGACTGCAATTCTGGACACCGCCAGCCTTGAGGGGACCGACATGCCCAAGGAAGAATGGGGCACGAAGCGCATTTGCCCGACGACCGGGAAGCGCTTTTATGACCTGAACCGCACGCCGATCGTTTCGCCCTATACCGGCG
>CALRPK020000179.1:0-5153 GCA_943370015.1 Paracoccus haematequi | reverse complement strand
CAAAGCCATGAAACTGACGCTTTGGACCTATGAAGGACCGCCGCATGTGGGGGCGATGCGCGTTGCCACTGCGATGAAGGGGCTGCATCTGGTGCTGCATGCACCGCAGGGTGATACCTATGCGGACCTCCTCTTCACCATGATCGAACGGCGCGACCATCGCCCGCCGGTGACCTTCACCACCTTTCGCGCGTCGGACCTTGGCGGCGATACGGCGGGGCTGTTCAAATCCGCCGCGCAATCGGCCTATGACCGTTTCCAACCGCAGGCGATGCTGGTGGGATCATCCTGCACGGCAGAGCTGATTCAAGACGATCCGGGCGGATTGGCCAAGACGATGGGCCTCGATTGCCCTGTGGTGGCGCTGGACCTGCCCTCCTACAGCCGCAAGGAAAACTTCGGCGCGGATGAGACATTCCTTGCCTTGGTGCGCGCTTTGGCCAAGCCGATGGCGCGGACCGAAGCCATCACGTGCAACTTGCTCGGCGCGACGGCGCTGGGGTTCCGCCACCGCGACGACGTGGCCGAAATCACCGCCTTGCTCGCCAAGATGGGCGTGACGGTCAATGTCTGCGCCCCCCTCGGCGCGACGCCGGATGACCTGACCCGCATGGGACAGGCGCATTTCAACGTGCTCTTGTACCCCGAAACCGGCGAAGGCGCCGCGCGCTATATGGAGCGGGCCTTTGGCCAGCCTTTCACCAAGTGCATCCCCATCGGCGTTGGGGCGACGCGCGAGTTTATCCGCGAAGTGGCCAGCATCACCGGGCTTTCGGCGGATGTGGATGAAACGGGGCTGCGCCAACCGTGGTGGTCGGCATCCGTCGACTCGACTTACCTGACAGGCAAACGGGTGTTCCTGTTCGGCGACGCCACCCATGTCATCACCGCCGCCCGGATTGCCGCCGAAGAGATCGGTTTCACCGTCGTCGGCATGGGCTGCTACAACCGCGAACAGGCCCGCCCCTTGCGCGCCGCGGCCGCCAAACATGGTGTCGAGCCGCTGATTTCCGATGATTATCTTGAGGTTGAGGCCGCGATTGCCGCCGCCGCACCCGAGTTGATCCTTGGCACGCAGATGGAGCGTCACATCGCCAAGCGCTTGGGCATCCCCTGCGCCGTGATCTCTGCCCCCGTCCATGTTCAGGACTTCCCCGCCCGCTACAGCCCCCAGATGGGGTTTGAGGGCGCGAATGTCATCTTTGATACGTGGATTCATCCGCTGGTCATGGGTCTGGAAGAACACCTTCTGACCATGTTCCGCGAGGATTTCGAATTCCACGATGCCGCCGGGGCCAGCCATCACGGCGGCAAGGCCATCGCGCGCGTCGAAGAGCCGGAAACGACCCCCGCTGTCGCGGCCCTCGCGGCGGCTGTTGCGGCCTCAGCCCCTGCTCCCGCAACCGTGCCGGTCGTCGCACCGTCGGGCGAGATTCGCTGGCTGCCGGATGCGGAACGCGAGTTGAAGAAGATTCCCTTCTTTGTGCGCGGCGTGGCCAAGCGCAACACCGAACGCTTTGCCGCCGGAAAGGGCATTGCCGACATCAGCGTGGACACCCTTTACGAAGCAAAGGCCCATTATGCGCGATGAACGGGCAGACATGATGGCCGGGGCGGGACTGGGTTACAACGTGGTGATCGTCACGTTGGATGCCCATGCCGCTGGCCCTGCGGCGCGTGTCGCCCCCCGTCTGCAAGCCGATTTCCCCGGCCTGACCATCACGGTTCTGGCCGCCGCCGAATGGGCCGAAAACCCCGCAGCCCTGAACGCCGCGCGTCTGGCCGTGGACCGGGCCGATCTGGTCATAGCGAACCTTTTGTTCATCGAAGAACACCTGACCGCCATCCTGCCGTGGCTGCAAAAGGCGCGGGACCGCGTGGATGCCTTTGTCGGCATGGTCGCCGATCCGGCGGTGGTCAAGCTGACGCGCATGGGCGATCTGGACATGGCCAAGCCCGCCTCTGGCCCGATGGCGCTGCTGAAGAAGTTACGCGGCAACAAGAAGCCCTCGGCCTCATCGGGCGAAAAGCAGATGTCGATGCTGCGCCGCCTGCCCAAGATTTTGCGCTTCATCCCCGGCACCTCGCAGGATTTGCGGGCGTGGTTCCTGTCCATGCAATATTGGCTGGGCGGGTCGGACGACAACATCGAAGCGATGGTGCGCTATCTGGTCGGGCGCTATTCGGTCGGTCGCGCTTGGGGCAAGGTGCGGGCAGCGGCCCCGATTGATTACCCCGAGGTCGGGCTTTACCACCCCGCCCTTCCCGGACGCATCGCAACCGATGCCGCCCGCCTGCCCCGCCCCAAAGGGGCCACGGCAACGGTCGGGCTGTTGATGCTGCGCAGCTATGTCCTTGCGTCGGATACCGCGCATTACGATGCGGTCATCGCCCAGTTTGAGGCGGCAGGCGTGGCCGTGCTGCCCGCCTTTGCCGCCGGTCTGGACGGTCGCCCGGCGATTGAGGCCTATTTCAAAGGCCGGGTCGATGCGATGGTGTCGCTGACCGGTTTTTCGCTGGTCGGTGGCCCGGCCTATAACGACAGCGATGCAGCGGTTGACGCGCTGGCGGCGCTGGATGTGCCTTATGTCGCGGCACATCCGCTGGAATTCCAGACGCTGGGCCAATGGGCCAAATCGGGCGGTGGGCTTGGTCCGGTGGAAACCACCATGCTGATCGCTCTGCCCGAAATTGACGGCGCGACCAATCCCACCGTCTTTGCCGGACGCCACGATGCGGGCGGTTGCGACGGCTGCAAGCACGCCTGCCGCGCCACGGGTGGCGACGATGCCAACCGCCGTGCCATGGCCCCCTGCCCGGAACGCATCTCGGCCTTGGTGGACAAGACCACCCGTCTGGCCCGCCTGCGCCAAAGCCGTGTGGCCGCGCGCAAAGTGGCCATCGTCCTGTACGGCTTTCCGCCCAATGCGGGGGCTGCAGGAACAGCAGCCTACCTTGCCGTTTTCGAAAGCCTTTACAACATGCTGCACGCGATGAAGGCCGAAGGCTATGACCTGACGCCGCCCGAGTCCGTGCAAGCCCTGCGCGACGCGGTGCTGTCAGACGGCAATGACGGTTTCGGCCAACCTGCCCGCATCGCCGCCCGCGTGCCGGCCACCCGGATCGTCGCCCAGTCGCGCTGGTTGGCCGAGATTGAGTCCGCTTGGGGCCCTGCGCCCGGCAAGCACCAGACCGACGGGCGCGATGTCTTTGTGCTGGGCGCGCATTTCGGCAATGTCTTCGTCGGCTTGCAGCCGGTGTTCGGCTATGAGGGCGACCCGATGCGCCTGCTGTTCGAGCGCGGCTTTGCCCCCACCCACGCCTTTGCCACCTTCTACGACTATATCCGCGACGAGTTTGCCGCCGATGCCGTGCTGCATTTCGGCATGCATGGCGCGCTGGAATTCATGCCGGGCAAGCAATCCGGGCCGGGGCAGACCTGCTGGCCGGACCGTCTGATCGGCAATATGCCCAACATCTATCTTTACGCCGCCAATAACCCGTCCGAGGCGACCTTGGCCAAGCGTCGGTCGAACGCGGTCACGGTCACGCACCTGACACCGCCTTTGGCGAAATCCGGGCTTTACAAAGGCTTGGCCGATGTGCGCGACAGCCTGTCGCGTCTGCGTGCCTTGCCCCCCGATGCGCCGGAACGGGACGACCTGACCGAACTCGTCCGCGCGCAGGCCGTGCTGGTGGACATGGACCCGACCGATCCGGACAAGCTGTGGACGCAGTTGTTGGAAACCGAAGGGGCCTTGATCACCGACGGGCTGCATGTGCTGGGCCAGCCGATGACCGCCGAGGCGCGGGCTGCCCTGCTGTCGCTTTTGCCCGAAGGCGCGGACCTTGCCCGCACGGATGCGCTCTTGCAGCAAGAGACCGAGGTTGGCGCGCTGATGCGGGCGCTGTCGGGCCGCTTCATCCGCCCGGTTCCCGGTGGCGATTTGATCCGCAGCCCCGAAATCCTGCCCACCGGCCGCAATATCCACGCCTTCGACCCGTTCCGCATGCCCACGGCCTTTGCGATGATCGACGGTGCCGCACAGGCGGATCGTCTGCTGGCCGCGCACCCGGTCCTGCCGCGCACAGTGGCCTTGGTGCTGTGGGGGTCGGACAATATCAAATCCGATGGCGGCCCGATTGCGCAGGCCTTGGCTCTGATGGGCGCGCGCCCGCGGTTTGACCATTACGGGCGTCTGTGTGGGGCCGATTTGATCCCGCTGTCAGAACTGGGCCGCCCGCGCATCGATGTGGTGATGACCCTGTCAGGCATCTTCCGCGACCTGCTGCCTTTGCAAACCCGCATGCTGGCCGAGGCCGCGCTGAAATGCGCCGAGGCGGATGAGCCGCTCGCACAGAACTTCATCCGCGCCCATGCGCTGGATCAGGCGGCAACGCTGGGGATTGATCTGCAAACCGCTGCCTTGCGGGTGTTTTCAAATGCCGAAGGGGCCTATGGCGCCAACGTCAACACGCTGGTCGGATCGTCTGCCTTTGGCGATGAAGATGATCTGGCGGACGCCTATGAGGCGCGCAAATCCTTTGCCTATGGCGTGAACGGCAAGCCCGTCGCACAGGCCAAACTGCTGCAACAAGCGCTGTCAACCGTCGATCTGGCTTATCAAAATCTGGAATCGGTGGAACTGGGCGTCACCTCGGTCGATCACTACTTCGACACGCTGGGCGGCATCGCCCGCGCGGCGCGCCGTGCGCAGGGGGGGCGGGAAACCGCCGTCTATATCGGCGACCAGACCCGTGGCGGCGGCACCGTGCGCACGCTGAAGGACCAGATCGCGCTGGAGACCCGCTCGCGCAGCCTGAACCCGAAGTTTTACGAGGGGCTCTTGCGTCATGGGGCCGAAGGCGTGCGCCAGATCGAATCCCATGTGACCAACACCTTGGGCTGGTCGGCCACCACTGGCCATGTCGATCCTTGGGTCTATCAGCGCCTGTCGGAAACCTTCGTGCTGGATGACGCGATGCGCGAACGTCTGGCCAAGTTGAACTCTGCCGCCTCCAGCCGGATGGCGCAGAAGCTCTTGGAGGCGTCCGACCGCAACTATTGGCAACCCGATCCCGAAACGCTGGCCGCCCTGCAACGCGCGGCGGATGAGCTTGAGGATCGGCTGGAAGGGATCGCGGCGGAATGA
>CALRPK020000178.1:0-5170 GCA_943370015.1 Paracoccus haematequi | reverse complement strand
TGCATGTTTTGGAAGGCTTGGCGGGCCGGATTGAGGCTGTTCTTGACGGTGGTGCCTGCAAGGTAGGGGTAGAATCGACCATCCTTGGCCTTGACGGCCCCCCCACCCTGCTCCGGCCCGGCGGTGTGGCGGTTGAGGCGTTGGAGGCGGCGCTCGGCCTGCCCCTGCCCACAGGCGGCGATGCGACCAAGCCCAGCGCCCCCGGCCAACTCGCCAGCCACTACGCCCCCGGCGCGCGGGTGCGCCTGAACGTGACCGCGCCGACGGCCGGGGAAGTCTGGGTCGGATACGGCCCCTGCCCCGGCGCAGCGCTGTCCCTGTCCGAGTCGGGGGATGAGGTCGAGGCCGCCGCCCGCCTGTTCCACATCCTGCGCGAGGCGGATGCTTTGGCTGGCGAAGGCGGCGCCATCGCCTTTGCACCGGTGCCGATGACAGGCCTAGGCCGCGCGATCAACGACCGGCTGTCACGGGCTGCCGCGCCAAGGGGGTAGGTGGCCAGAGGACCGACGCGACAACGCGCCAGTGGCGCGTTTCGCCGGTCCGATTGCGACTGCGGCAACGCAGGCGCAAGGGGTTTTCAACCGACTTGACGCGTCAGGCACGGGACGTGACCGCCCGGCGGGTGCGCCCTTCGCGCGCCCGCCCCCGGCAGGGCGGGCACGGCCCGTGCACGGGGCGCACGGGCAGGCATGCTGATAGGGTGTGACACGCGCGGGTCACTTGCCCCGCGCGACTGGGATGACGGCACCACCCATCTTGACGCCCCGCGGAATTTGACCATTTTTGCAAAACGCATTTCCCCGCTTTGCAAAAGGACTCCCCCATGGCCGCGCAAAAACTCTACGCCGGAGCAAAGCTGCGCGAGATGCGGGCGCGCCTTGCGCTGACGCAAAAGGTCTTTGCCGACAAACTCGGCGTGTCCCTGCCCTATCTGAACCAAATGGAGAACAACCACCGCCCCGTCTCTGCCGGGGTGGTCTTGGCCTTGGCGCAGGAATTCGGCCTCGACGTCACCGAACTGACCGTGGGCGAAAGCGAACGCCTCGTGTCGGACATGCGTGAGGCGCTGGCCGATCCGGTCTTTGCCAAGGCCGCCCCGCCTTTGGCCGATCTGCGGCTGGCGGCATCGAACGCCCCTGCCCTCGCCCGCGCCTTCCTTGATTTGCACCGCGCGTATCGGCAAAGCCATGAACGCCTTGCCAGTCTGGATGAGGCGCTGGGGCGCGAAGATGCCTCGCTCCGGCCCAGCGCCTGGGAGGAGGTGCGCGATTTCTTCCATTACTGCGACAATTACATCGACGCCGTCGATCGCGCGGCGGAACACTTCGTCACGAATGCAGGCGCAAGGCGCGATGTGATGGCGGCGGCCACGGCAGCCTTGGAAAAGCGCGGCATCACCGTGCATGTCACCGATGACGCCGATATGCGCCGCTATGATCCGGCGACCAAGCGGTTGGTGCTGTCGGCGCGCAATGCTGGCCCGACGCAGCGGTTCCAACTGCTGCACCAAGTGGCGCTTCTGACGCAGAATGAATTGATCGAGGCGACGCTGGACCTCGCCCGTTTCGCCACACCTGAGGCGCGGGAAATCGCCAAGATCGGTCTGGCCAATTACTTCGCCGGGGCGGCTCTGCTGCCCTATCGCATCTTCCAAGAGGCGGCCTTGGAAACCCGGCACGATCTGGAGCGCTTGGCCGATATCTTCGGCGCCAGCATCGAACAGGTAGCGCACCGCCTGTCCACGCTGCAAAGGCCCGGGGCCAAGGGCATCCCGTTCTTTTTCGTCCGCGTCGATCAGGCGGGCACCATCACCAAACGCCATTCCGCCACCCGCCTGCAATTCGCGCGCTTTGGCGGGGCCTGCCCGCTGTGGAACGTCCACCGCGCGTTCGAGACGCCGGGGCATTTCCAGCGCCAACTGGCCGAAACACCGGATGGGGTGCGCTATCTGTGCCTGTCACGCGATGTGTCGAAATCGGGCGGGGCGTTCCTTGCCCCCGTGCGCCGTTTCGCCATCGGTCTGGGGTGTGAGGTGCAGCATGCCAGCGCCCTCGTCTATGCCGATGGGCTGGACCTGAAAGGCCGGTTCGAACCCATCGGCATTTCCTGCCGTATTTGCGAGCGGCGCGATTGCCACCAACGCTCTGTCCCGCCACTCGAACGGCGGTTGAAGGTGGACCCCGACAAACGTGGCCTCTTGCCCTATCAGATCGCGGATTGAAACCGCCTTCGCCTTAGGCGGGCTGCAAGGCTTTCCAGATATCATCCTTCAGGCGCATTCGCTTGTGCCGTAGGGCGGCCTCGGCCTCGGCGCTGACAGGTTCCACGCGGGTTTCGGCACGGTGCACGGCGCGATTTACATCGTGATATTCCTCCACCAGACGGGCGAAATGCGTGTCCGATGTTTTCAGCGCATGGATCGCCTGCGCCTTGTCGGGGAATTCCTCATGCAGTTCATGCGGGGTGTTTGACATCGCCTGTCTCCTTTTTCTGCGGTGTTGCAGTCAGGATAGGCAGAGTCGTCCGCACTCACATTGATAGAGGTCAAACCGCAGCGGTCATGCCTCAACCCGGTTGGGATTTCGCACACGTCCCCCGGCGCGGCGGGCGTCGGTCGTGGCAAAGGGGCGGTCCACAATCGCGCCATTCAGGGGCGGGATCAGCGGCACGACCCGCGCGCCCCGCATGTACCGCGGGATGAAGCGGCGGCGATGGCGGTGGATATGCTCCAGTTGCAGGCATTTGTAGAACAGCCACGAATCCACATCGATCGAGGCACGATCCTTGGCCGCCTCCTCCACCAGCTTTGCCGCCGCCGCACGGGTCAGGGCGTAGAAATCCCCACCGGGCGCTTTCACGTCCCGAATGGTGCGGCCAAAGCGGGGGTGTGACGGGTTCTTGGGGGCATCCATCGCCGTCGTCCATGCCGTGTCGACCGAAATCATCGGCAAAGACGGGTCCAGTCCGGCATAATCGCGATAGGCGATGGCGCGGTCGTTGAAGAAGATGATGTCATGGCGGTCAAAGGCCGCAAGATAAGGTTCCAATTCCGCCGCCGGACGTAGGAATGTGGCGTCATCTTCGCAGACC
This sequence comes from Paracoccus haematequi, assembly GCA_943370015.1. GTDB lineage: Bacteria > Pseudomonadota > Alphaproteobacteria > Rhodobacterales > Rhodobacteraceae > Paragemmobacter > Paragemmobacter haematequi_A. Next base: position 2,080 of record CALRPK020000178.1, on the reverse strand, counting down.
AGACCGAAGGGCGCGTCACTTTCGGCAATCTTCGCCCAAGTGGCCGCATGGCTTAGGAAACAGGCCTGCGTGCCGGGGCCGATGGCCCCCCCGATACGGTCGGCATAAACCGTCGCGAAATCATCGGCATAGCCGTTGATCGCCGGGACACGTTCGGTGGTATAGCCCTGTGCTTTCGCCCCCGCCTCGACAAAGTCGCGGCGCTGGGTGTCTTGGTCGCGGTTGATGTATCTGACAAGCGGCAGCATGAACCGAACCCCTGAGCAACGCATATCCTGACTGCCACGGGCTGCGCCGTCGCGACGACACAGACCTTGGCATTGGCACAAGGGTTGCGCAAGTATCGCGGCTTGCACGCAAGGGCGCGGGTGATGGATATGCTGGGCGGCAGGGGGGGGTGGGGCTAGGCCCACTCCCCCTCAAACCTCTTGGGCACCAATAGGTTGTGCCGACCAAGGTTTTTCACATCCCGCTCACCACACAGCGCCATGGTGATGTCCAGTTCCTTGCGCAGGATGTTCAGCGCGGCGGTCACCCCTGCCTCACCCATCGCGCCGAGGCCGTAGATATAGGACCGCCCGATCATGGTGCCATTGGCCCCCATCGCCAGCGCTTTCAGGATATCCTGACCCGACCGGATGCCCGAATCCATCCACACCTCGGACCGGCCCGCCACGGCATCGACGATGCGCGGCAACATGCGGATCGACGACAGCGCCCCGTCCAATTGCCGCCCGCCGTGGTTTGACACGATGATGGCATCCGCCCCGAATTCTGCGGCGCGCTTGGCGTCGTCTTCGTCAAGGATGCCTTTCAGGATCAGCTTACCGCCCCATTGGTCGCGGATGCGGGCAACCTTGGTCCAGTCGAGTTTGGGATCGAACTGCTCATTCGTCCACGAACTCAGCGACGACAGATCGCCCACGCCCTTGGCATGGCCGACGATGTTGCGGAAGGTGTGCCGCTTGGTGCCCAGCATCCCCATCGCCCAGCGCGGGCGGCGGCACATGTCGAGGATATTGGGGATCGTCAGACGTGGCGGGGCAGACAGGCCATTTTTCAAATCCTTGTGCCGCTGACCAAGGATTTGCAGGTCCAGCGTCAGCACCAGTGCCGAGCATTTCGCCGCTTGGGCCCGCTGGATCAGGCGATCCGTGAAGTCATGATCCTGCATCACGTAAAGCTGAAACCAGAAGGGCGCGGTGGTGTTTTCCGCCACATCCTCGATGGAACAGATCGACATGGTGGACAGGGTGAAGGGCACGCCGAACTTTTCCGCCGCCCGCGCCGCCTTGATTTCCCCATCCGCGCTTTGCATGCCGGTAAAGCCGACAGGGGCGAGGGCGACGGGCATGGTCACCTGTTGGCCGATCATCGTGCCTGCGGTGCTGCGGTTCGACATATCCACCGCCACCTTCTGGCGCAGGCGTATCTGGCTGAAATCGCTGACATTGTCGCGGAATGTCTGTTCGGTATAGCTGCCGCTTTCGCAGTAATCGTAGAACATCTTCGGCACGCGCCGCTTGTGCAGGCGTTTGAGGTCGTCGATGCAGGTGATGACAGTCATGGGCGCGGCCTTTGAAAACTGGTTATCTTTCCTTACCAATTCCCGCCAGACGGTGCAATCACTCCAACGGCTCTACCCGCCCGATCAAGGCCGCCTGCCCGTGCCGCATCCCTGCCGCATTGGTCACGGTCCACAGCACCGTATCGCGGATCATGAACCGCCGCCCGCTGGCCGAGATGCGGATGCCTTGGTAATCCCCCACCCATCCCTTGGCCAAAGCGGCGGCCAAAAGACGGGCGCGGTCGCCCTGAATGTCGGGCTCAGCCTCTGCCGACAGGCGGGATGGCAGGCGCGTGAAGCCGTGCCAATCCATGTCCCATAGCGACAGGGCGGCGTTGTTGGCATAGCGGAAGATGGGATCAGCCTCGGTCCCATGCGACACAAGCGGGGCTGCCATGTCGCGCAAGCCTGCGGTCAGTGTAGCGTCGTCCATGGCAATCCAACCGGCGATCAGGTCACGGCCCACGGTGCGGGCAAAACTGTCGGCCAAAAGCCGGGCATAGTCGCGGGTCG
>CALRPK020000177.1:0-5191 GCA_943370015.1 Paracoccus haematequi | reverse complement strand
AGACCAACCCGGCATGGGCGGCATCGCGCTGATCCCGGTGATGGCCGATGCCATCGCAGGCCGCGCGCTGTTGCTGGCGGCGGGCGGCATTGCCGATGGGCGCGGCGTGGCGGCGGCGCTGGCGCTGGGGGCGGATGGCGTGTGGGTCGGCACCCGGCTTGTCGCCTCGGCCGAGGCTTATGTGCATCCCGAACACCACCGCCGTCTGGTCGAGGCGCAGGGGACGGACACCACCCTCAGTGGGGTGTTCGGCCCGGAAATGCCGTTCTTCAATCCGATGCGCCTGCACAAATCCCGCGTGGTGCAAGAGTGGAACCACCGTCTTGCCGAAGTGCCCACCCTGCGCGATGACCTTGAGGTGATCGGCGAGACGGAGTTCATGGGCGGCAAACATATCAAACGCAAGTTTGACGTGATCCTGCCCACCGAAGACACAACTGGCGACTTTGAGGAAATGGCATGGCTGATGGGTCAGGGTGTGGGTCTGGTCAAGGATATCCGCCCCGCAGGTGAGATTGTTACCACCATGATGGCCGAGGCCGTCCAAGTGCTGCAAAACAGGGCTGCAAGCATCCAATGACGACAAACGGTCAGATCACGTCGCTGGTGCATTTCCCCGTAAAGGGTCTGTCCGGCCAATCCCTGCCCGAGGTGACGCTGTCGCCCGGGCAGGGCTTTCCCTTTGACCGCATGTTCGGCTTTGCCCGAGCAGGCAGTGGGTTTGATCCCGCAGCGCCTGCGCCGATGCCCAAAGACCGCTTTTTGATGCTGATGCGGGATGAACGGTTGGCCGGATTGGCCAGCCAGTTTGACCCGATCTCGCGGGTGTTGGTGTTGCAGGTGCAGGGCCGGACCGTGCATCAGGCGGACCTGTCCTCCCCCGACGGCTGTGCTGCGACCGAGGCGTTCTTTGCCCGCATGTTCGACTTGGCCCCCGACAAGATGCCACGCTTTGTGCATGCGGCACCGCATCGCTTTACCGATGTCTCCGTCGTCTCCACCGATCTGATGAATGCGGTGTCGTTGATCAACCTTGACAGCATCGCAGCGCTTGCGGCCAAAACAGGCAGCACCATCGCGCCCGAACGGTTTCGCGGCAACATCACCTTTCGCGGTTGGCCCGCCTTTTCGGAACTGGCGCTGGTGGGGCGCGAGATCACCATCGGCACTGCCCGCGCCCGTGTGACCTTGCGGACCCGCCGCTGTGCCGCGACCGAGGTGAACCCGGCGACCGCCATGCGCGACCTGCCGATCCCGCGCCTGCTGCATCAGCATTACGGCCATTCCGACATGGGCATCTATGCCGAGGTGTTGACCGGCGCCGTGATCCGCCCCGGCGATAGCGTGAGTTTTACATGACCCTGTCCTTGCACCTCGCCGCCCGCCGCGATCTGACGCCCGAGATTTGTGAATTCACCCTGACCGCTGCATCTGGCACGCTGCCGCCCTTCACCGCCGGGGCGCATCTGACGGTGCAGACGCCGTCTGGCGCGTGGCGCAGCTATTCGATCAGCAATGATGATCGTGAGACGGATCGCTATGTCATTGCCGTCAAACGCGAAGAGGGCGGGCGCGGTGGGTCTTTGTCGATGCACCGCAGCTTAGATGTGGGCGATGTGATCGCCGCGCGGGCACCGCACAACGCCTTTGCGCAGGCCCCCGATGCCCCCACCCTCTTGATTGCGGGCGGGATCGGCATCACGCCGATGTTGGCGATGCTGCGCCGTTTGGTGGCGCGGGACGTGCCGGTGCAGTTGATCTATCTGACCCGCAGTGCCGGCTTGACGGCCTATCGGGACCTGCTGACCACTGCCCCTTTTGCCCCACATGTGACCTTGCACCACGATGAGGGCGACCGCGCCCGCATCTTTGACCTCTGGCCGTTTTTCGAAAGGCCCGATAACCGCCACATCTACTTCTGTGGCCCGCCGCCGATGATGAATGCCGTTTACTTGCGGACAATCCATTGGCCGCGCCGCCAGATCCATTCGGAAAGTTTTGCCGGGGTGGACAGCACCGATGGCACTGCCAGCCCCTTCCGCCTGCGCCGCGCCGCCACGGGTGAGGTGTTCGACATTCCCGCCGATAAATCCGTGCTGGATGTGCTGCGCGACAAGGGTATTCCCTTTGCCAGTTCCTGCGAAAGCGGCACCTGTGGCACCTGCAAGATGCGGCTGGTGGCGGGTGAACCGCTGCACCGCGATCTGGTGTTAAGCGATGCTGAAAAGCTGAACGAGTTCATGCCTTGTGTGTCGCGCGCGGCGGGGGAAGAGGTAACGCTTGAGTTCTGACCCGGACGCAACCGCCCTTGCCATGCAGATCTTGCAACGGTGGAGCAATGCCATCGCCCAACGCGACCTTGATGCGATGGCCGCACTTTTTGCGCCCGATGCCGTCTTTGTTGCGACTGCACCCGCGCCCCTGATCGGTCGGGCGCAGATCCGGGCCTATTACGCCGCAGCGCCCGAGGGTTTGACGGTCAAGGCCAGCCTCGTTCTGGCCTCTGCTCAGGCCGAGGGTCTGGCGATTGTGGCGGATGTGGGGTTTGACTTGCCCGGTGGCGACGTCCTGTTCGGCAGGCTTTGCCTTGCCTGCGGGCAGGATCACGCGATCAGGCTTTATCATCTGGCCGTGACGGGCGCGGCGACCTGATCGCGCAAGATCGCGCCCGCATCGCGGCACATCCGGGTGATGACCACGCCCGCCGGTTCAATCGCTTGCACCAGACCCACCCCCTGACCGGCCAAAAGTGGCATCAGGTCAAAATCGCCCACGGTTTCAAGCGTGGGAACAAAGGCGTCATGCGGGCGGATGGGGGCGATTTGATCGCCAAAGCGCGCCGTCCCATAGGGGGCAAGGTGCGATCTGTCCGCCGGGATGTCGGTGGCGCGGAAATGCCAGTCGCGGATCGTGTCATTGGCAAGCATGCGGATCGGGTTGAAGCCCATGTTTTCCGGGCCATAGACACGGGTCAATTCGGTGCAATCCCCTTGGGCCGCAACGAGACGCACCTTGTAGTCTGGATGCGCGTCGCTTTCTTCGCTGGCGACCAAGGCCGTGCCGACCCAGACCGCATCCGCCCCCGCCGCCAGTGCCGTCGCCATGCTGGCCCCATCCGCAATGCCCCCCGCCGCGAGGAGCAGGCGGTCACCGACCAGCCCGGACAAACGCGGCAAAAGCTCCAGCACCGGCAGGGTGCCAAGGTTATGCCCCCCCGCCTCAAGCCCCTGCGCGATCAGGCCATCGGCCCCGGCATCCAGCGCCGCCGTCGCGCCTGCCACGTCGCCCACCTGCACCCAAAGCCCAATCCCCGCCGCCGCCAGTTTGGCGCGGTTTTCCGGCGAGGACAGGCCCCAGTGGAACGACACCAGCGGCACACGCTTGGCGACCAGCACCGCAATCAGATCATCATGCGGAAAGTTGACCAAGAGGTTCACATGAAAGGGCGCATCGGTCTGGCGGCGCACCTCATCAATCACCGTGGCCAGTCGATCCGGCCCGATGAAACTGCCCGCGATTGCGCCAATCCCACCCGCCTTGCAGGTTGCCACGCATAAGGGCGCGGTTTCGCCGACAAAGGCCATGCCCGCCGCTATGAAAGGCAGTCGGTCGGGGAAGCGGAGGGCGAATTTGGCGCGGCGCATGTCGCCTAACCCAAGGCTTGCTTGGGATCGCGCGCCAAGCGCAGCGCCTCGGCCAAGACCTGAGGGTCCCCGATGTGGTTGATCAAGATCAGGATCAACCGCGCGTTCATGGTGTGGCTTTCCGCCTCGGTCAGGCCATCATGCGCGGCGATCAGTTGGGCATAAGCGTCATCGGGACGGGTCAGGTTGGGAGAGATGGTCAGCATGATCCGTCCTTTCCCAGCGCGCGCGCAACGGCTGCGGTCACGGCGGCGGCGTCATAGTCGGTCCAGCGGCCGGCAACATGGCTGTCGGGGCGGATCAGATAGACGGCAGAGGCGGCATCGCCCAAGTAGCGGGCCGTCACTTCTGGCGTCGCATCCAAGGCCAGACGCGGAATGGTCTGCCCTTGGGCGGAAAGGATTTCAGGTGCTTCTGCGTTGATCGTCAGCAGGGTAAAGCCTGGCCCAAGATGCCGCAGCAGCCACCCCCCCGCCACCGGCGCATCCGGGCAAGGGCTTCCGGGCCTTGTGCGGGCGGGCATGGCCGCGTGATCCGGCCCGTTCAAGGGCGAGCCGTCATAGGTGCAGGGCATCGACAAGCGGCCAGAGTTGACCACCGTGCGGGCAAAAGGCAGATGTTCGGCCAAGGCCAGCACGGCATTGCGAAACATCTTCGACACCGCCGATTTCGGCGTGATAAAGTCGGTCGCGCGGGTGGAGTTCAGGATGTTCTCATCCGCCCCATGCACCCGTTCCATGTCGTAGCTGTCCAACAGCGCATCCGGCGCATCGCCCTTGATCACCAGCGCCAGTTTCCAGCCCAGATTATCGACATCCTGAATGCCCGAATTGGCCCCCCTCGCGCCAAAGGGGCTAACCTGATGGGCAGAGTCCCCGGCAAAGATCACCCGACCGTGGCGAAAGCGGTCCATCCGGCGGCATTGAAAGGTGTAGATCGAACACCAGTCCAACTCATAATCGACATTCGGCCCCAGCATCGCATCCACACGGGCGCGGATATTGGCGGGCTGCAACTCTTTGGCGCGGTCGATGTTCCAGCCAAGCTGAAAGTCGATCCGCCAGATATCGTCGGGCTGCTTGTGCAACAGGGCGGAGTCGCCGGATTTGAAATGCGGCTCAAACCAGAACCAACGCTCGGTCGGGAATTCGGCCTTCATCTTGACATCGGCGATCAGGAAATTGTCCTCAAACACCCGGCCATCGAAGTTCAGGCCCAGCATCCCCCGCACCGGGGAGCGCGCGCCATCGCAGACGATCAGCCAATCGGCGGCAAGCTGATAGGGGCCGTCCGGGGTCATCACCGCCAGCAGGCTGTGATCTTCGCCCGGCGTGACCGCATCGACCCGGTTCTTGCCGCGCATCTCAATCGGCGCGCCTTCGGCTTGGGCCGCAAGGATGGCGTCGTGCAGGTATTTCTCAAACCACGGCTGTTGCAGATTGATAAAGGCCGGAAAGGCATGGCCGCCTTCGGGCAGCAGGTTGAACTCATAAAGCAAGCGGTCGTCGTGAAAGACCTTGCCGACATTCCACTGCACGCCCTTTTCC
>CALRPK020000176.1:0-5203 GCA_943370015.1 Paracoccus haematequi | reverse complement strand
CCCAGATCAAACACACCCGCAGGCGGCATCGGCGCGCCATCGGCAAAGACCGAGGCCGGGCCGCCCGAAAAGATCACCGCCTTGGGGGCGAAGGCGTCAAGGAACGCCTGATCAACCTTATTGAACGGGTGGATTTCGCAATAGACATTCAGCTCACGCAGGCGACGCGCGATCAGCTGCGTCACCTGGCTGCCAAAGTCGATGATCAGAAGGCGGTCATGGGCATCTTGTGTCATGCGCCCGCATAGGATGAAGCGCGCAAATCTTCAAGAGGGGCCTTAACCCCGCTGCCCCCGCGCGTGAAAGATGAAGCCGAGGAAGTTCAGCAACACTTGCGCCGCCAAGATCGCGGTGGTGCCATCGCGGTCGTAATCGGGTGCCACCTCCACCAGATCGATCCCCACGATGTCATGCGCCTTTGCCACGCCTTGCAGGATTTCCAGCACCTCATAATAGAGGAATCCGCCATGGCTGGGTGTGCCCGTGCCGGGGGCAATCGACGGACAGAACCCGTCAATGTCGATGGTGACATAAAGCCGCGCGCCTGCGGGAATGCGGGCCAGAACGCCCTCTGTCCCCATTTTGCGCACCTGCCGCACCGACAGGATATCATCCCCCATCGCGCGGGCGGCGTCATAGCCGTCCTTGCTGGTGCTGGAGACGTTGCGAATCCCCAGCGCCGTGATGCCGGTGACATAGTCCTTTTCCGCCGCGCGGCGCATCGGGTTGCCATGGCCATGCCGCACGCCGTGGCGTACATCGACGAAGTCCAGATGCGCGTCGATTTGCAGGATATGGATCGGCCCTTGGTCATCAAAGGCGCGGATGCAGGGGATGTTGATCGAATGATCGCCGCCGATGGTGACGGGCAGCGCCCCGGCTTTCAGCGCGGCGCGCACGCCGACCTCGATATTCGCGTGGCTTTTTTCGGTGTCGGTGTGGACGATATCGGCATCGCCCATATCCACGATCCGCACATCGCCGCCCAGATAGATCGCATCATCCTCATGGTCATAAGCGCCTGCATGGCCAAAGGAAAACAGGGTGGACGCCTCGCGCACCGCGCGGGGGCCAAAGCGCGCGCCGGACCGGAACTGCGTGCCAAAGTCGAAGGGCGCGCCAAGGATCGCCACATCCGCCGCAATCGCATCCCAATCGGCGACATAGGGCCGCTTGCCAAAGGTTGAAATGCCGACGAAGGGCAGGTTCAGGCGGCCGGTGTCATAGCTGTTGGCGGTCAAGGTCGTCTCCTGTTCATGCGGCCCTGAGTCGTTTGCACCCGACGCGCCGTTCTGGAAAGATGCGACAAAAGCGGGCAGGGGGGCTAGCACGATGGCGACAGTCACGGATCAGATGGTGGCGGATTTTCAGCGCGACGGGGCCGTGCTGATCAAGGGCCTCTGGGCCGATTGGGTGGATGTCCTGCGCGACGGTGTGGCGCGGAACATGGCCGAACCGTCTGAATATGCCGCCGAAAACCTGAAACCGGGTGAGGGCGGGCGCTTCTTTGACGATTATTGCAACTGGCAGCGCATCCCGGAATTCGAACGGGTGATCCGCGAGTCGGATGTCGCCGATGTGGCGGCGCGTCTGATGGGGTCGTCTTACGTGCAACTGTTCCACGACCATGTCCTCGTCAAGGAACCCGGCACCGCGCGGGCGACGCCTTGGCATCAGGACGGGCCTTACTACTTTGTCGGCGGTCGCCAAACCGTCAGCTTCTGGTCGCCGCTTGATCCGGTGCGCGAGGCGTCCTTGCGCTGTGTCGCCGGAAGCCATCGCTGGGAGAAGGAAGTCCTGCCCACCCGCTGGCTGTCCGAGGCGAATTTTTACGCCGATTCAGACAAATACATGCCCGTCCCCGATCCAGACGCCGAAGGCATGCGCGTGCTGGAATGGGAGATGGAGCCGGGCGATGCCGTGGCCTTCGACTACCTGACCCTTCACGGCGCACGCGGAAATGAGGCGGCGACGCGGCGGCGGGCGTTTTCCCTGCGGCTGGTGGGCGAGGATGCGCGCTATGTCGAACGCCCGGGCCGCACCTCGCCGCCCTATCCGGGGCATGGAATGCAACCGGGGCAGCGGTTGCGCAGTGACTGGTTTCCCGTCTTGCGCGACTGACTGTCGCCTTGGCGCTGGGGTCGCTGGCGGGGTAGGGTGAGCACATGACCGATCCCATCCCCCTGCGCCCCAAATCCCCGCCGCCCTTTCCCGTGCCGCGCCCCGCGCGCTTTGCCCGCACGCCACCTGCGGTGTTTCCCGTGATCCTTGGGCTCTTGGGTCTGGGTCTGGCGGTGAAACGTGGGCTGGTGGCGCTGGGGCTGGATACAGGGATTGCGGATGCGGCCTTGGGGGCCTTTACCGCGCTATGGGCTTTTGCTGTTTTCGCCTATGTCGCCAAGATGTTGCGGCGCGTTTCGGTTGTGATGGATGACCTGCGCGTGCTGCCCGGACGCACCGGCCTTGCCGCGCTGTCGATGGGCGGGATGCTGGTCGCGGCAGAGCTTGCGGCCTTTTCCCTGCCGGCCGCGAAAGCCGTGCTGATCGGATCACTGACGCTGCATCTGGTGCAAGCGGTTTTGCTGACCGTCGTCCTGCGCAAGTTGCCGCCCGAAGGGCGCATGGTCACGCCCGGCACGCATCTGAACTTCGTCGGCTTCATCGTCGGCGGTTTGGCTGCGGTGCCTTTGGGCTGGACGCCGCTGGCGCTGGCATTGCTGGTCCTCACCATCCCCGTGGCGCTGGTGATCTGGGCCATCAGCGCCGTGCAACTGATCCGCCGTATCCCGCCCGCACCCTTGCGCCCGATGCTGGCGATTCACCTCGCACCGGCGAGCCTTTTTGCGTCGGTCGCAGCACTGGCCGGGCAGGGTGCCTTGGCGCAGGCTTTCGCAGCTTTGGCGGTTATCCTGCTGCTGGTGCTGATTTTTTCGGCGCGATGGATCACGGCGGCGGGCTTTTCTGCGATGTGGGGCAGCTTTACCTTTCCGCTAACGGCCTGCGCTTCGGCCTTGATCCTGACGGGATGGACGGTGGCAGGCGTCGTGGTTCTGGTCGCGGCTTTGGGCGTGGTGCCGGTGATCGCGTGGAAAATCTTGGTGCTGTGGGGCAGCGGTCAACTCGCCGTCCGCACCAATGCCGTCGAGGCTTAGGCCGCCTCTGCCGCTGCCCTGATCCGCGCGATGTTTGTGCCGTAAACCCCCGGATTTGCAACAGAACCGCCGTTGAACACGGCAGAACCCGCGACCAGCACATCCGCACCCGCCGCCGCCACCAAGGGCGCGGTTTCCACGGTCACGCCGCCATCCACCTCAATATGCACCGGCCGATCGCCAATCATCGCCCGGAGCGCGCGGATTTTGTCCAACGTTGATGCTATGAACTTCTGGCCGCCAAAACCAGGGTTCACCGTCATCACGCAGACCAGATCACAGAGGTCCAGAAGATGCGGCACGGCATCCAGACCCGTGCCCGGATTGATGGCAAGACCCGCCTTTTTCCCTGTGGCACGAATGGCTTGCAGCGTGCGGTGAATATGCGCGCCGCTTTCCAGATGCGCGGTGATCACATCCGCACCGGCACGCGCGAACGCGTCGATATAGGGATCGACCGGCGCGATCATCAGATGCACATCCATCACGCCCTTGATATGCGGACGGATCGCGGCACAGGTGGCGGGGCCAAAGGTGATGTTCGGCACGAAATGCCCATCCATCACATCGACATGCACCCAATCGGCACCTTGCGCCTCAATCGCCTGACATTCCGCACCGAAATTGGCGAAATCAGCAGACAGGATCGACGGCGCGATCTTGATGGAGCGGGAGAAGGACATGGGGGGCCAAACCTGTGTCTATGAACGTTGCGCAGGGCTTTACGGCATGTGATGGCGCTTTGCCAGCGGTTTGGCATGGGTAATAATTACATAATATTGATTATCGGAATATTGGCACCGCATGAATGGACGGTCACCCTGTCCTGCAATGTCGGGAAATCTGGCGCACCCAGCACGATTCGAACGTGCGACCTTTGCCTTCGGAGGGCAACGCTCTATCCAGCTGAGCTATGGGTGCGCTGTGCGGTTTCAGATACGGGAAAGCGCGCCGGGATGCAACCGCCCTTCGCGGGCCCCCGGCGGGTTTTCATCCGTTGAACAGCTCATTTGCCAGTTCAAGGGCCGAGACCAGCGCATCCACCTCGGCCTTGGTGTTGTACAGACCGAATGACGCGCGGCATGTGGCACCGACACCCATGTGATCCATCAGCGGCATGGCGCAATGCGTGCCCGCGCGCACGGCAATCCCGCGTTTGTCGAGGATCGTTGAGATGTCATGCGCATGCGCCGCCCCGGCCAGCGTGAAGGAAAAGATCGCGCCCTTGGTGGCGGAATTTCCCTGCACATTCAGCCAGTTCAGCCCCGCAAGTCTTGCGCGGGCGTAGTCGCGCAAAGACCGTTCATGCGCGGCGATGCTCTCCATCCCCAGCCCCATCATATAGTCCAGCGCCACCCCCAGCCCGATCTGGGCGACGATGGAGGGCGTCCCCGCCTCAAACTTCATGGGCGGGTCGTTGTAGGTGACGGTGTCGCGCGTCACTTCGCGGATCATGTCGCCGCCGCCGATGAAGGGGATCATTTCGTCCATGCGTTCGCGCTTGATGAAGATCGCGCCGGAACCGCTTGGCCCGTAAAGCTTATGTCCCGTGATGGCATAGAAATCGCAGCCCATCGCCGCCACATCCACCGGCATGTGCACGGCGGCTTGTGAGCCATCGACCAGCACCGGCACGCCCTTTTCACGCGCGCCTTTGCAGATCGCAGCGACGTCGACCACGGTGCCCAGAACATTCGACATCTGGGTGACGGCAACCAGTTTGGTGCGCGGCCCGATGGCATCCAGCACCGCCTGCGGGTCCAGATCACCGTTGGCGTCCACATCCACCCATTTCAGCACCACCCCCTGCCGTTCGCGCAGGAAATGCCATGGCACGATATTGGCGTGATGCTCCATGATCGAGAGCACGATCTCATCCCCGGCCTGAAGGCGCGGCGCGGCCCAAGCATAGGCGACCAGATTGATGCCGACCGTGGTGCCAGAGGTAAAGACGATCTCTTCGGGATCGGGCGCGTTCAGAAAGCGCGCGATGGTGTGGCGCACAGCCTCATACTTATCCGTCGCAAGGTTCGAAAGGTAGTGCAAGCCCC
>CALRPK020000175.1:0-5206 GCA_943370015.1 Paracoccus haematequi | reverse complement strand
GCCGCCACGATGCGCCGGTCGACAGCGGCCTTTGCCGACAGGAGGGCATCAAGCCCGTCCCTGACGCTTGGCCTGTCCACAAGGACCCGGCTTTTGCCATGGGGCGGGGGGCTGCCCGTCGTTCACGGGGGGCAGGTCATCGGCGGGATTGGCGTATCGGGTGCCAAAGATGTCGAAGACATCGCCTGCGCCGAAGCGGCTTTGCGTGGCGCGGGTTTGGCTTGGGAGACCTGATCGTTACGCCGCGACCAGCCGCATGATCGTGTCGATGTTGAAGCGCAAGCGTTCTTCCAGCGCATCCTTGGTCATGAGGTCGCGTTCGAACACGATGGAGCCGGTGAAGCGGTTGGTCAGATAGTAATACCCGATTGCTGCGATGGTGATGTTCAGTTGCACAGGGTCCACCCCCGCGCGGAACACGCCCGCCGCGACGCCGCGGTCAAGGATGGTCGTCACCATCGACACGAACTTGCGGCTGTAGACCTTCACCACCTCGGATTTCTTGAGGTGCTTGGCGCGGTGCAGGTTCTCGCTGTTCACCAGCGTGATGAATTCGGGATTCTTCAGGTAGTAATCCCAGGTAAAGCGGACCAGCCGTTCCAGCGCCTCTTTCGGGGCGAGATGGTCGAGGTTCAGCTTCTGTTCTGCCGTGCGGATATCGACATAGGCGTTTTCGAGGATGGTCTGAAACAGGCCCTCTTTCGACTCGAAGTAGTGATAAATCATACGCTTATTGGCGCGGGCCTTTTCCGCGATCACATCGACGCGTGCCCCGCCAAGGCCATTCTTCGCAAATTCGCGTTTTGCTGCGTCAAGGATGCGCGTCTTGGTCGCTTCGGCGTCACGTATGCGTGGTTTGCGCGCCGCTGCGACGGTGCCGGTGATCTTCTCGTCAACAGGTTCCATAGGCTTTTCGGTCCGTCCTCGGCGTTTGCGCTAGCGGTCTGTTTACACGGCGCGAGCCGATGTCGTCAAAGCGGAATCGAAATCCCCGGCCACCTCCAGCCAAACAAAATACTTGACTTGTGACATCTGTAAAAAGTAACCAGTTAGTGCATTAGCGAGGTTGCGCGCACTCTGTTTTGGCGCAAATGCAATCGCTACCAGCTCGGCCACGGAACAGTGGCGTTGATGTGGGAAACAGGGAGGAAACCAATGTCTACGTTCATCAAGGACTTCATCGAACGCGAAACCATCAGCCGCAGGAACTTCCTGTTCGCCTCGGCTGCTGGCCTGACCACCGCCGCCATGCCCGGCGTCTTTGGCAGCGGTATGGCGCGCGCAGCAACCGATCCGGCGTTGGCTTGGTCCTATCGTGATCGGGCAAGCGCCTATTGGAATGCGATTGTCTCGGGTGGCGAAGCCTTCACGGAATCCATCGGCAAGACCAAAGAGGACATGACCTCGCTGATCAACGAAGGCTCGTCGGAAAAGTCGCTTGCCGACATCAAGGCCTTCCTTGCCAAGAACAACGGCGCCTGCGCCATCGCCTGCGACGCGAACGACAGCCCCAACGCGCGCCCCGTGGCCGAAGCGGCGCAGGCGGCTGGCGGCTATGTGTCCACGATCTGGAACAAGACGGACGACGCCCATCCGTGGGATTTCGGCGACAACTGGGTCAGCCACATGTCTTGGTCGGATGAAAAGCCAGCCGAAAACACCGCCCGCATCCTGTTTGAGGCGATGGGCGGCAAGGGTGGCGTGGTCCATCTGGGCGGCATCGCGGCCAACAACCCGGCGATTGAGCGTCTGAACGGCCTGAAGAACGCGCTGAAGGACTTCCCGGAGATTGAACTGCTGGACGCCCAGCCCGCCGATTGGGACACCACCAAAGCGGCTGAATTGATGGCCAGCTTCCTGACGAAATACGGCGACAAGATCACCGGCGTGCATTGCGCCAACGACAACATTGCTTATGGCGTGATGGAAGCGCTGAAGGCCGAAGGTATCGAAGGCATGCCCATCGTTGCCTATGACGGCAACCCCGAAGCCGTGCAGATGGTGATGGATGGCGATCTCTTGGCAACGGTGTTCACCAACCCGCATTGGGGCGGCGGCATCACGCTGGCGCTGGCCTATCACGCGGCTGTCGGCACCTTCAAACCGTCGGAAGAGCCCAACGAACACCGCGAATTCTATGGCCCGTCGATCCTCGTGACCGCCAAGGACGCGGCGGATTTCAAGGCCAAGTATCTCGACAGCGTTCCGACCTATGACTGGACGGATTTCTGGGGCCCGTCGAACGGCCCGATCGTCTACAAGTAATCAAACTGACAGTGGGGCGGTCCGATCTGGGCCGCCCCTTTTTCCCCCTTGTTCAGGGGGGCGACTGCCGAGGGAGGACAGGGTGAAGTATTCGTTGACGCGTGAGAACGCGATCCGCTGGGCACCCTTGTTGGTGCTGATAGGTCTTGTGATCCTGTTCACGGTGATCAACCCCGCCTTCCTGTCACAACGCAATTTCGCGCGCATCGCGATAGCCGCAGCACCCGCGCTGATGGTGGCCATCGGGGTGACATTCATCATCATCATGGGCTCGATTGACCTGTCGATGGAGGGGACAGTGGGCCTGACGGCGGTGCTGTTCTGTTTCGCCTTTCTGGCTACGGGGGGCACGCTTGCGGCGGGCGCTTGGGTCGCGGTGCCGCTGATCCTGCTCTTGGGGGCCTTGATCGGGTTGGTGAACGGGCTTGTGCATGTCAAGCTACGCATCCCGTCCTTTATGGCCAGCCTTGCCATTGGCTTTGTCGGGACCGGTGCCGCGGTTTTGGTCACTGGCGGCGATATCGTGAAGATCGACGACGACACCTTCCGCGCGCTGCTGACGTGGCGGATCGCGGGCTATCCCTTGATGGTCTATGTCGTGGCGGTGATGGCGCTTTTGGCGTGGTTCATCCAGTCGCACACGACCTTGGGCCGCAACTTCTATGCCGTGGGCGGGGGTGAGGAACTGGCCCATGCCTCGGGTCTGAATGTCCGGCGCGTGCGCATCATGGGGTTCGTTCTGGCTGGGGTGTTCTATGCCGTGGCCGGTATCCTTCAGGTCGCCAAACTGGGGCAGGCGGAATCCGTCTCGGGCGCGAATTTCATGTTCATCTCGATCACCTCGGTCGTTGTAGGCGGCGTGGCCCTGTGGGGCGGGATCGGGGGCATCTGGAATACAGTCGTCGGCGTGCTGATCGTGAACGTGATCAACAACGGCATGGTGGTGATCGGTCTGCCGGATTTCCTGCAAGACGGGATGCTGGGGCTTTTGGTCATAGTGGCTGTGGTGCTTTCGACCGACCGCCGCGCCATCAGTTTCGTGAAATGAGGGCGCGGTCATGTATCAACTGAAGGCCGTCGATAAGAAGTTTCCGGGCGTCCATGCTCTGAAGGCTGTGGATTTTGAAATCAAGCGCGGCGAGATCGTGGGGCTTGTCGGCGAGAATGGCGCAGGCAAATCCACACTGATGAAGGTGATCTATGGGGCCTACCAGCCCGATGGCGGTACGATTGCCATCGGTGGTAAACCCGTCCGCTTCCAGAACCCGCGTCAGGCGATGGAAAAGGGCATCGGCATGGTGTTCCAGGAGCAGTCGCTGATCCCGAACCTGACGGTGATGGAAAACATCTATCTAGGCTACGAACAGCAATTCGTTCGCTTTGGCGTCATCAACTGGAAGGCCATGGCATCGGCAGCGCGTATGCAACTGGCCAAGGTCAAGCTGGACATTGACCCTGGCACTATCACCTCGGCGCTGTCCTTTGCGCAGCGCCAACTGGTTGAACTTGCCAAGGTGCTGACGCTGGAAGAACGTGTCGAAGGCGATCTGGTGATCCTCTTGGACGAACCCACCAGCGTTCTGGCCGAGGATGAGGTGAGGATGCTCTTCGCCATCGTCCGTGAGTTGACCAAGCGCGCCTCCTTTATCTTCGTCAGCCACCGCTTGGATGAGGTGATGGAGCTATCGAATCGCATCTATGTGATGAAGGACGGCGCAGTGGTGGATGTCGTCCAACAGGGCGCATCGACGGTTGAACAGATCCAGCACAAGATGGTGGGCCGCAACGTCGACCGCGAATACTACCGCGAACAGCGGCAGAAACCCTATGACGCCTCGAAGGTCCTGCTTGAGATGGACAACGTCTCGCTGCCCGGGCGGATCAAGGACATCAGTCTGAAACTGCACGCCGGTGAGGTGCTCTGCCTTGTCGGCACCGAAGGATCGGGGCGTGAGGCGATCTTGCGCACGATCTACGGGATGCGCACCCCGGTTGCCGGCTCCGTGCGGATCAAGGGGCAGACGGTGACCAGCTTCACCCCGCAAGCCGCCGTGGCGGCAGGGGTCGGCTATGTGCCGCGCGAACGCAAAATCGAAGGCATCGTGGCGGGCATGAGCGTTTATGAAAACATGACCCTGTCCCAGATGGGCCGCTATGCGCGGTCCGGGGTGCTGAACGTTGCGGCGGAACGCGCCTTGGCGCGGGACTGGATCGCCAAGCTGTCGATCAAGGCCCATTCCGAACACGCCGATTGCGGCAACCTGTCGGGCGGCAACCAGCAAAAGGTGGTGCTGTCGAAATGGCGCTCGGGCGGGTCGGACATCATGCTGCTCGATCATCCGACGCGGGGTCTCGATATCGGGGCCAAGGAAGATGTCTATGAGATGATCCGCGACATGTCCGATGACGGGGTGGGCGTCGTCCTTGTGGCCGACACGCTGGAAGAAGCGATTGGCCTCTCACACAGCATCATCGTGGTGAAAGACGGCGCCATCCAACAGCGGTTCGATTGCCAGCCGGGCGCGAAGCCGACGCTGTTTGACCTTCTCCATTACATGATCTGACGGGAAAGAAGATGGACCTGCAACGCCTCAAGCCGCATTTCCCTTGGATCACCCTTGTCGTTCTGGTGGCCTTTGTCGGGGTGACGGACCCCAGCTTTCTGAAACCGGTCAACCTGTTGTCATTGGCCGGGGATATCGTGCCCCTGTTCATCATGGCGCTGGGCCTGACCTTCGCCATTTACATCGGCGGCATTGATCTGTCGGCGCAGTCGATGGCGAATATGATTACGGTCGTGGCCTCCGTCTATCTGGCCAGCCTTGGCCTGTGGGTGGCGGTGCTCTGCGTTCTGCTGGGCTTCTGGCTTGGGCTTTTGTCGGGCTTCATCACGACGCGCATGTTCGTGCCCTCGTTCATCTCCACCCTCGCCGTCGGGGGG
>CALRPK020000174.1:0-5211 GCA_943370015.1 Paracoccus haematequi | reverse complement strand
GTTCGCCCAAACCTTCACCCCGCAACGGGGCCTGACGCTGCGCAACCCGCAAAGCTCCGCGCCAGCCCCCGTTGCCCAACCCGCCCAAACAGGCAAAACTCAAAACCGGAGTCTCGCTCACGCTGGATAAAAGTCGGGGGCAACGTCAGGTCAGGTCGGCTTTTGTGGCGGTGGCGGAGTCCATGCTCCAGTCCTTGATGAATACGCCATCCGGCGTCGCCGCATCCTTCCCGAAAAGTCTTACCAATTGGGCGATGGCTGCATCACGAAACCCCGGCTGACGCGCGGCCCCGACTTGGGCGAAACCGAACAGAGCGCCCACCTTTGCGCCAACAGGCGATGCGTCATGTATTTCAGCCAAGGGCCCACGGTGAGAGACTGCGTCGCCGTTCAGCCCGTTCGCGCGCCAGAAGGCTGTTGGATAAGTTACCACCAGCTTTGCATGACCTGCCATCCAGGTCGGCGCATCTGGAACCGCAACGCCAAAACCCGCCACCAGACGCGGCGGCAAAGCAAGGATGACCCGCCGCGCGCGAATACGACGCTCCTCCATCAAGACCGACACACCATCTGCCTCTTCGAGCACCCGATGCACCCGACAGGCAAGGCGTAGACGATCGCCAAGCCCAACCGCCAAGGCATCAGTGACCCGTGCCAGCCCATCCTCGACCCGTAAAGCGCCACCCATCGTCGCAAATTCAAGATCCCGACGAACCCTGCCAACGGCGTCCTCGAACACCAACCGTCCGGATGCGTATTGCGCGAACGTGGTCAGGCCCAGACTTTCAATCAGTGCCAACATGCGGTGGTTGTGCGGCCAGATCCAGGACGGCCCAAGGTCATAGCCGTCCGGCGAAAGCACACGCCCACCGCTCCTGTCCCGAGCTTCAAGCACCATCACATCACGGCCCTCAGCCTGCAGTTTTGCAGCCAAGGCAAGCCCCGAAAGCCCTGCACCGATGATGCAGAGGTCAGTATCCATGTTCATGCTTGGCCACTCGCTGCATCGTTTGCCGGCAAGGCACCCCCATCGTCATGAAGCTCTGTATCAACCAACGATATGAACCGACAGTCCAGACCAGCGTGCGCCAAGGTGGAGCATCAGCAAACGACTCCCGCCTCAGCTGGATGACAGTTCAGCCATTGTGTCGCGACTGGCAGTTTTAGCCCGACCGCCGCTGAGGACGCCGGTGAGCAAGCTTTGCTACAGGTCGATCCCTACGGAGAAGCGCAGTGCGTCTTCGATGTCCGTGCCAAATAAGGGACCGTGCTATCCATTTTCCTATGGCCTAGAAGCAAATGAATCACACGGAAGTTGCCGACCGTCTTGTTGATCCGTGCCACCTTCGCCAGAGGTAATGATGGGGCAGATTGCCGCCAGCACTGCCTTTTTCACCCGCCGGACCCGGACGCCCCCTTCGCGCATCTCAAACAGATGACCCGGCCCACTTTTGTCGTGAACGACGTGATGGTCTCCTCGATCAAATCTTGGCGCATGGTGCAGAACATCCCGAACGCTCAACTGATCGTTTATCCTGATGCAGGACATGGCGCGCGGTTCCGATACCCCGACAGGTTCCTGAAACACGCCATTCAGTTCTTGATTGAATGACGACCTTATTCGCAGAAAGCAGACCAATGACCCAGAACGCGCTTTTCCAACCATTTGACCTTGGTCCGCTGACTTTGGCCAACCGGATCGTCATGGCCCCATTGACCCGCAACCGCGCGGCGGCTGGCTTGGTGCCCGGACCTTTCGCCACCGAATACTATTCACAGCGCGCCAGTGCCGGGCTAATCATCGCCGAGGCGACCCAGGTATCGCCTCAGGCGCAGGGATATCAGGACACGCCCGGCATCTATACGCCGGACCAGATCGCGGGCTGGCGGGTGGTGACCGACGCGGTGCATGCCAAGAGTGGCCGCATCTTCCTGCAAATCTGGCATGTAGGGCGCATCAGCCATGTCGACCTACAACCGGGCGGTGCGGCCCCCGTCGCGCCCTCGGCCATCGCAGCCGGGACCAAGACCTTTGTCAACAACACCTTCGCTGACACATCCATGCCCCGCGCCCTGACGCTTGAAGAAATCCCCGGCATCGTTGCGGACTTCCGAAAGGCCGCAGCCAATGCCATCGCGGCGGGTTTTGACGGGGTCGAGATTCACGGGGCCAACGGCTACCTGCTGGACCAATTCGCCAAGGATGGCGCGAACCATCGCACAGACGCATACGGAGGCACGGTGGAAAACCGCGCTCGCATGATGTTGGAGGTTGCGGAAGCCGTGAGCGCCGAAATCGGGGCAGCACGCACCGGCATCCGCATCTCGCCCGTCTCACCCGCAAACGGGGTGTCCTGCAGCGATCCCCAGCCGCAGTTCGACTACATCGTCGATCACCTGAGCAAGCTCGGCCTTGTCTATCTGCACGTGGTTGAGGGCGCGACCGGCGGCCCGCGCGATGTGGCACCCTTTGACTTCGCGGGCCTGCGTCGGCGGTTCGCGGGCACCTATATCGCCAATAACGGCTATGATCTGGATCTCGCCACCGCGCATCTGGCAGCGGGTGAGGCTGACCTGTTTGCCTTTGGCCGCCCGTTCATCGCCAATCCCGATCTGGTTGCCCGCCTGCAATCAGGGGCGGCGCTGGCCGCACTCAACCCCGCCACGCTTTATGGGGGCGGGGCCGAAGGCTACACCGACTACCCCGCCCTAAACGCTGTATGAAGCGACATGCGCAGGACTGGCATGTCCGGTCCTGTGCAGGTCCAGTCCCTTTTGTGCAGCTGCAAGGACACCGTGCACTGGTTGTTCTCTGAGCAGTGCCGTCGAGAAATGAACCCACGACTTGCCACAGACGAGACGTCCTCCGGTAACAACAATGATCGATTACTTTCAGGAAAGTCTGCAAAGGGCGTCGTTGCGGTGTGACAGTCCCCTACCAGTTCAGCAAATGTCGTTGCGTTAGGGTCACGCCTTTAATCAGGATTTCCGGCTTTGCCGCTTCCCATCACAGGCGGGAAAGCGCACGCAGCTGTGGAACTTTCCCCATTTTCCGGTCCGCTCTACCAACCAACCGTCGCTGCATTTCGGGCAGGGTTGGCTTACCGCTTTGCAGGTGGCGCATACCATGTCCGCCTGCCCCACATGATGACGTGGCAGACCTTCACCGCAGTCGGCACAAGACGGCAAACGGTTCCCGCACAAATCGGCATGCTCGCAGCGATACCAGGCCCGCCCGTCCTGCCCCGCCACATAGAGAAGCCGCCCGCCACATTCACCGCAGGCATGTGTGCGGGCGGTGGCATCCGCTGGTCCGGTCACACCATAGGAGGCATCCTTCAGCAACTCGGAAACGAAAGCCGACGGCCGCGCCTCAGACGCGAAGATCGTCAGCGTATGGCGCGCGCGAGTCATGGCGACATACATGACGCGCCGTTCTTCAGCGTTCTCGAAGGGTTCCGCCTCCGGCGAGACCAGTGACAAGAGCGGGTCGTCCACCATCTCGGACGGAAAGCCGGACCGCCCGCTGTCGGCGCGCAGGAGGATCACATGGTCGGCCTCAAGACCCTTGGACGAATGGATCGTCTTATAGCTGATCGTCAGGGTGGGGAAACGCCGTTGCAACGCCGCCGCGCCTGGGTCGATTTTGCGATAGCGGCCAAGGAGTAGGACGGATGGTTTCTTGCCGCCGCCGAATCCTGAGGCCGCAAGTCGTGTCAGAACCTCATCCAGTTTTTCTACCCCTGTATCCTTTCGTGTCCAGACCACGCGGATCGCGGGCTGATCTGCCACCCCGGCCGGCACAACGGTCTTGGTGATCTGCGCCGGATTGCGCAGGATGAACTGACGCGCGGCGAGGGCAATTCTGTCGACCGACCGAAATGTGCGGCCCAGATCGACGCTACGATGGATGGCCATTTCGCCCGCGAAAGAACCACCGAACTCGCGCCCAAAGTTGCGCATGATGTGGATGTCAGACCCGGCAAAGCGGTAGATCGATTGCCAGTCATCCCCTACTGCAAAGACCCGCGCATCGGCATGTTGTGCCTTCAAAGCCTTGATCAGCCGCGCTCGACCTGCCGCGATGTCCTGGAATTCATCGACGAGGATATGGCGGAATAGGCTCCGATAGCGCCCAGCCTCGACCAATGCCGTCGCGCGGTTCACCATGTCCTCAAAGTCGATCCGGTCGCCCAACCGCCTTTGATATTCCGTGAACACAGCACGGAAGATCGTCAGAAAGGCCTGCGCGCGCTTGCCCATCTTCAATGTGTCAGCCTTCGCCTCGCAGTCCTCGATCTGGTAAGCGCCGCTCTTGTAATGCCGCAGGAATGTGCCGATGAGTAAAGAAAAACCGTCGACCGACCCCATCTCGACCACCCGGTCATAAATCTCATCCGCGGGTCGCGCCTTGATGGTGACATAGGGGGCCAGCTTTTCAGCCAGCGCATCCAGCAACCGCCCTTCGCTGCGTTCCCAACTGTAGGTTTCAACGAGGATCGTCCCGTATTCGGCATGGACACGCCGCTTCCACTCCATGCTTTCCAGATACTCGTCGCGGTTCACAAAAGGTGCAGTGACCAGCCGTTCCGTGCCATCCGGCTGGCGCTGCTTTCGCACCCCGAAGTGTTCCAGATAGACCCCGCTTTCGGTCAGACGGAAGTCGGGCGTGTAGACACGCTTGCCTGCACCGAGCGGCGGATGCGCATAAACCGGTTCGTATTCATAGGCGATGCCGTTGCGATACAGCCAGTTGGCGATCTGCAACTCTTCGAAACTGGCAACCCGTTCGCCGTTCAGGGTGCGCAGGTCCAGCTTCTCGACCTCAAGATACCAATCGTGCTTCGTCTTGAAGTCCCATTCCTCTCGCGGGTCATCGAAGAAATGGGCAAACCAGCCGATGACCATCTGGCCAGCCTCTGTCGCCGCGACGATTAAATCCCGCAAGATTGCCTTGATCAGCGCAAGGAAGGCCAAGTGGTCCGAAGCATGATCGGCCAGCGCGGGCTTTTTGCCCTCGACCGCACCGATGATGTCGTAGGAAAGGGAGTGAAAGGTCCGCGCCTCTACCGGCATGCCGCAGCGGGCCTCGATCCGTTCCGACATCTCTTTTGCCGCGTCGCGGGCAAAGGCGAGGAGCAGGATTTCGTCTGGGGTGCGAATGCCTGCCCTGACCAGATAGGCCGCCTTGGCTGTTATAACGCTGGTCTT
>CALRPK020000173.1:0-5213 GCA_943370015.1 Paracoccus haematequi | reverse complement strand
TGCCTTGGTCATCCACCGCCACGGGCGACTGATGGCGCAAGAGCCGATCATGATGGTCGCCACTGCCGCGCGGCATCGGGCGGATGCCTTTGCGGCGGCTGAGTTTCTGATGGACTACCTGAAATCCCGCGCCCCGTTCTGGAAAAAGGAAATTGGGGCGGATGGCGCGGAATGGGTCGCCGCCAAGGACGCGGATGAGGCCGCGCTTACCCGCTGGTAAACCGCGTGCGCCAAGCGGGCTGCACGTCGCCCGGCATGGATTCTGCCAGATAAACCGCACGCGCAATTGCCCGCGCCAGACAACAGGCCGCCGCATGGCCGATGGCAAAGCTGTCGGCGATGGGATCAGCCATTGGGCGCGCGCCCGTGGACACCGCAAAGACCAGATCCCCGTCCAGCGGCGTATGGGACGGCATGATCGCCCGCGCCATGCCATCCTGCGCGGCGGTCGCCATGCGCTGGCATTCGGCTTGGCTCAGCGTCGCATCGGTGGCGACGATGGCGAGGGTGGTCGCCTCTCCCCGGCGCTTGGTGGGTGGGGGCTCGGCGGTTGGATCGTGGCGACCCGCGCCCAATCCGCCGAATTCATTCTCCAACTCGAACGGATGGGCCCAGAATTCTGGCCCGTCACCCATGGTCACCAACCCCAGCGCATTGACCGCGACCAAGGCCCCGACCGTGACACCAGAGGCCAATATCACAGAGGCCGACCCCAACCCGCCCTTCCACCGACCGGTCATTGCACCATAGCCTGCCCCCGCGCTGCCAAGGGCGAAATCTGTCGATGCGGCATGCAAGGCTGACCGGCCAAGCGCGGGATAGGGGTTGGCGGTCCAATCCTTGTCGCCGCCGTTCAAGAGGTCAAACAGGATCGCCCCCGGCACGATGGGCACGCGCATCGGGCCGACGGGAAAGCCCCGCCCCATCGCCCGCAGCCCGTCCATCACGCCATCACAGGCGGCAAGCCCAAAGGCAGACCCGCCGGACAGGACCAGCGCATCCACCTGTTGCACCAGACGGTCCGGGGCCAGCAAATCCGTCTCACGCGTTCCGGGTGCGCCGCCCATGACATGGACCGCTGCGGTAAAGGGCCGCTCTGCCATCAGCACAGTCACGCCAGAGCGCAGGCGCGCATCCTGCGCATGACCGACCCGCAGGCCCGCGACATCGGTGATCAGGTTCTTCGCGCCCGGTTGCATGTGATCCCCTGTTTCAGCCAAGGGTCACATAGCAGGGCGCGGCAGGGCAAGGGTGGTCAGAAATCGAACAACTCGCCCAAGAAGCTTTCCTTGCGCTTTTTCTTGTAGCCATATTTGTAGTCGTCATCGTCGTGATAGCGCGGCGGCGGTGCGGGGTGGCGCGGTTGCACGACAGCCTGCGGCGGCGGGGCCACGGGCGCGGCGACGGCGGCAGGGGCCGATCCCATCGCGCGGTCGATGATCTTGTCCAACTCCCCCCGGTCCAGCCAGACGCCCCGGCATTTCGGGCAATAGTCGATCTCAACGCCGTTGCGGTCCGCCATCACCAACGCTTCATTGTCCACCGGGCAACGCATCTTTACCTCCATTCTTGGATTTACCCCGCCGATGTGGGGATGCTGCGGCGGGACACAAGACGTCTGGTGCGCGGAAATCCGGCGAAACGCGCGCTTTCTGCCGCAATCACGCGAATTCGCGCAAACAGGGACCCGTGCAGGGCTTGACGGGTTGGGGCTGCAAGGTGTGAGAAGATATATCCAAATCTGGAAAGACATTGACCGTGCCGATACCATTTCCCCGTCTGTTCGCCTGCCTGTCCCTTGCCCTGCTGGCCGCCTGCGGCGCGCCCAAGGTCGAAGATGCTCCGCCGCCCGTGGTTCCGCCCGAATATCAGGCGGTGCAGGATGGTGAGTTCCTGATCCCCGCCGTTGAACCGCTGCATCTGTTCGACGGTCAGAACCAACGCACGGAAGTGGCCTATAACGGCCCCGAGGATGCGGGCAGCATCGTCGTCGATACCTTTGCCCGCCACCTGTATTACGTGACCGAACCGGGCCGGGCGATCCGCTATTCCATCGCCGTCGGTCGTGAAGGTCTGTCCTTCCGGGGCACGGGCTATATCGGGCGCAAGGCGGAATGGCCGAATTGGCAGCCCACCGCAAACATGATCCGCACCCGTCCCGATCTTTACGCCGAATATGCGGCGGGTCTGGATGGCGGTCTGGACAACCCCTTGGGCGCGCGGGCGATGTATCTTTACCGCAATGGGCGCGACACGATGTTCCGCATCCACGGCACCATCGACAATGCCTCTGTCGGGCGGGCGACCAGCGCGGGCTGTATCCGCCTGTTCAACCAAGATGCCATCGACCTCTACAACCGGATCGAAACCGGTGCCTTCGTCCGCGTCCGCTCGCTGGAAGAAAGCCTTGAACTTGAGGGTCCGTATATGGACGACGCTTATGGTCGGGCTGTGCCGGATACCCCGGAAAATCAGGCCCGCCTGATCACCGACCGTGAGCTGATCGCGCAGGAAGAGGCCGCGAAACTTGAGGCGGAACGCGTCGCCGCCGAAGAGGCCGCGAAACAAGCCGCCAAGGACGAAAAGCGCCGCCTGCGCATCTGCCGCAACCGCGGGATCGCCGAAGGGGATTGCCCGACACTCGCCGAACTGACCGGAGAGGTGCGGGATGCCGCACTGGAAGGGACTGCCGCGCCGCAGGGCTGACGGGTTCCTATCTACGGATCAAGCCAAGGGGCGGGCCGCAGGGTCCCGCCCCTTTGTCTCACCCCCGGATCACATAATCCTTCAGCGTGGTCTCAACGACTTCCCAAGTTCCCTGAAATCCGGGGCGCAGGAAGAAGCTGTCGCCAGCGCGCAGGTGGGTTTCGTGGCCCTCAGCGTCCGTGACGATGGAATGGCCGGAGTGGATGTGGACATATTCCCACTCGGTGAAGTTGACCCGCCACTTGCCGGGCGTGGATTGCCACAGCCCGCTGAACAGGCCGTCGCGGTCTTCGATGTTCCAAGTGGTGTGCACAGGATCGCCCGTCAGAACGCGGGACGGGTCGGGGCGCGTCACCTCGGCCGGGGTGCCGTCGCGGGTGACTTTGACGATCAGGGACATGGCGCTTTCCTTGGCTGTTTGGCACAGGGAAGGCGAGCCTCGGCCTAAGGTCAACCCCTGCAAAGACGCTGCGGCGCAGCGCAAGATTCTTGCTGTTGCAGCGCGCTTGTGCCTGTATATCAAGCGAACGAGAAAAACCGGAGAGGCCCATGAGCGCGACCGCCCCCGTCCGATCCGTCCTGCCGCCGGATATCCGCGCCCGCAAGGGCACCGCCCCCCTTGTGGTGCTGACCGCCTATACCACCCCCGTAGCGCGGCTGGTCGATGCGCATTGTGACATCGCCTTGGTGGGCGACTCGGTCGGCATGGTGCTGCATGGCCTGCCATCGACCCTTGGCGTGACGCTGGAGATGATGATCCTGCATGGCCGCGCCGTCGTGCGGGGGCTGTCCAAGGCCATGGCGGTGATCGACATGCCGTTCGGGTCCTATGAGGAATCGCCGCAACAGGCCTATCGCAACGCCGCACGGCTGATGGCCGAAACCGGGGCACCTGCGGTGAAGCTGGAGGGCGGGCTGCATATGGCCGACACCATCGCCTTCCTGACCGCGCGCGGTGTGCCGGTGATGGCGCATGTGGGGCTGACCCCGCAATCGGTGAACACCCTTGGCGGCTACAAGGTCGTGGGGCGCGAGGAAGAGGCGGTCAAGGTCATGACCGACGCCAAGGCCTGCGAAGATGCCGGGGCGTTTTCGATCGTGTTGGAAAAGGTGCCGGTCGGTCTGGCGGGGCGGATTACGGCGGAACTGGCCATCCCCACCATCGGCATCGGGGCCGGGGTGGATTGTGACGGGCAGGTTCTGGTGGTGGATGACATGCTGGGCCTGTTCACCGATTTCCGCCCGAAATTCGTGAAACGCTATGCCGAATTGGGCAAGCTCGCCGATCAGGCCATCGCCGATTATGCCGCCGAGGTGCGGGCCAGGGCTTTCCCCGCGCCGGAGCATGGCTTTGCCGATCAGGTGAAAAAGTGACCGTGATCCTGCGGACAGTGGCCGATCTGCGCGCCTTGGTGCGCGGATGGAAGGCCGAAGGGCATGTGGTGGGCGTGGTCCCGACCATGGGCGCTTTGCATGACGGGCACCTCAGTCTTGCCCGCAGGGCCAAGGCGGAATGCGGGCGGGTGATCACCACGATCTTCGTCAATCCCAAGCAATTCAACAACCCCGACGACCTGAAGAAATACCCCCGCACTGAGGATGCCGATGCCGCCCTGCTGCGCTGGGTGGGGGTAGAGGCGATCTTTGCCCCGGACCCGGCTGAGGTTTATCCGGCGGGCTTTGTCACCAATGTCTCGGTCGGGGGGGTGTCTGAACCTTTGGAAGGCGCGCTGCGCCCCGGCCATTTCGACGGCGTGGCGACGGTGGTGACCAAGCTGTTCGGCATGACACAGGCCGACCGCGCCTATTTCGGGCAAAAGGATTGGCAGCAGTTGCAGGTGGTGCAACGGCTAGTGGCTGACCTCAATCTTGCCGTCACGGTGGTCGGTTGCGAAACCGTGCGCGATCCGGACGGGTTGGCGATGTCGTCACGCAATGTGCGGCTGAGTGCGGCAGCCCGGCAAAAGGCCCCCGCGCTTTATGCCGCCATGCTGGCCGCTGCCCGCGATTTCCGCGCCGGTGTGGCGGTGGATCATGCGATGGGACGGGCTTCTGCCGCGTTGATGGCCGAAGGCTTTGACAGCGTGGAATACATCGACCTGCGCGATGCCGAGACTTTGGGGCCGATGACCGATCCCGACCGTCCTTTGCGGATGTTGGCGGCGGTGTGGCTGGATGGCGTGCGGTTGATCGACAACATCGCGGTGTGATGGCTCTTCACCCCAAAAGATCATCCAGCACCAAGGCCATCACCTTGGCGCTGTCGAGCATATCCTGAACCCCCACCCACTCATCCGGCTGATGCGCCAGATGCAGCAGGCCGGGGCCATAGGCGATGCAGTTCTTCAGCCTGCCGATGCGGTCGATGTGTTTCTGATCATAGGTGCCGGGGCTGACGACATAATCTGCCACCCGGCCCAGGACCCGCTCAATCGCGGCGGCGGTGGAGCGGACCACAGGCGCGTCGCGGTCGGCCATCGTGGGCTTCACTTCGAAGAGGTCGCGGA
>CALRPK020000172.1:0-5224 GCA_943370015.1 Paracoccus haematequi | reverse complement strand
GCCGTGGCACGGCGGCTGACCGCAAGCGCGATGGGCAGCGCGATCATAAGCGATTGCCCAACATATACTCGGGGTCTGCACCATTCAAGGAGTGCGCAACTTTATTTCGTCTGGCGCTTAAATTCTTTCCGTTCACTTCCCACATGCCTGCTGTCGTCCTGCGGGGCGATGTCAGAAGCCGCGCCCGGCATTTGGCCCAACAAGGAAAAAGACCTGAAAACACAAAGGGAGAGAAGTATCGATGGAGAGACGGCAGTTCCTCAGGACCAGTACGCTTGGTTTTGCCGCAACGGCAGCCGCCGCCACGCTTGCCGCACCGGCGCTTGCACAATCCGTTTACGAATGGCGCATGGTCCATTCGTGGCCCAAGAACTTGCCGGGCGTTGGCGCGGGGGCGGAACGGTTGGCAGAGCGGATCACCCGCGCCTCGGGCGGGCGGCTGAAGATCACCACATTCGCGGCGGGCGAGCTTGTCCCCGCGCTGCAATGCATGGATGCCGTGATGGATGGCACCGCAGAGATGGGGCATGACGCCTCGTTCTACCATGGCGGCAAGCATCCGGCCTTTTCCATCTTCTTCGCGGTTCCCTTCGGGATGACAGCGGATGAACAGCTTGCATGGCTGCGCTTTGGCGGCGGGCAGGAATTGTGGGACGAGTTGAACGACCAGTTCGGCCTTGTCTCATTCCCCGCAGGCCAGACGGCGTGCCAGTCCTTTGGCTGGTTCAAGAAGGAAATCACGTCGATGGCGGATTTCACGGGGCTGAAGATGCGCATCCCCGGCCTTGGCGGTGAATTGATCAAGAAGGTCGGCGGATCCGCCGTCGTCATGCCTGCGGGTGAGATTTTCGCAGGCCTGCAATCGGGCGCGATCGACGCGGCGGAATTCATCGGCCCGCTGAACGACCTCGCGCTCGGCTTCCATCAGGTGGCCAAGTATTGCTACGGCCCCGGTATTCAGGAACCGGGCGGCAACGTGCAGTTGATGGTCAACAAGGCCAAGTTCACCGAACTGCCCGAAGACCTGCAACAGATCATCCGGTCGTGCTGCGCCGAAGGCTATATCGACATGAAGTCGGAATATGACATCCGATCGGGTGAGGCGATGGCCCAGCTTGCCAATGAGCATGGCGTGCAATTCATGCGCCTGCCGAATGAGGTGCTGCAGGGTCTTGGCACCGCAGCCGGTGAGTTGGTGCAGGAATCCATCGATGGCGGTGATGACCTGACCAAGCGGGTCTGGCAGTCCTATCTCACGTCCCGCGCCATGACGATGCGGACGCTGCGCTTCAACGAGCAGGCCTTCCTGAACGCCCGCACGCTGGAGTTCAAGTTCCCCACCGCCTCCTGACCGGTGCAACGCCCAAGATTGGCGAACTACCCAAGCGAAAGGCCCGCAGCACCGCTGCGGGCCTTTTTTGTTTCCGGTGCCGACGGGTTGACCCACCGCACAAAAGGAAGGCCCGCACTTTCGTGCGGGCCTTGTCTGCTTGCCATCGGCGGGGCGGGTATCAGCCGCCCCCGTCCGTTTCGGGCGCACCGCCATCAAGGTCGAATGCGCCGCCGCTGGTGCCACCGCCCTCGCCCTCGGGCGCGCCGCCATCAAGGTCGAAGGCACCGCCGCCCTCACCCTCTGGCGCGCCACCGTCCAGATCGAAGCTGCCACCCGAGCCGTCGCTTTCCGGCGCCGCCCCTTCGGTCCCCGCCGCAGGGGCCGAGGCCGGATCGACGGGGGCTGTCACGGCGGGGGGCGACCGGAACAGGTAGTTTGGCAGCCATGTCGCCGTCTTGGGGAACATGTAAACCGTCACCAGCACCAGCGCCTGGATCATCACGAAGGGGATCACACCGCGATACATGGTTTCCGTGCGGATTTCCCGTGGTGCCACCCCCCTGAGGTAGAACAGAGAAAAGCCGAAGGGCGGCGTCAGGAACGAGGTCTGCAGGTTGATCCCGATCAGGACGCCCA
Source organism: Paracoccus haematequi (assembly GCA_943370015.1). GTDB lineage: Bacteria > Pseudomonadota > Alphaproteobacteria > Rhodobacterales > Rhodobacteraceae > Paragemmobacter > Paragemmobacter haematequi_A. The sequence continues at coordinate 3,255 of CALRPK020000172.1, read as the reverse complement.
GAAGGATCGGGTCGATCCCCATCATCAACAGGATGGGCGCGGTGATCGGCACGACGATGAAGACGATCTCGAACGTGTCCAGAAAGAAGCCCAGAACAAACATGATTGCCATCACGACGAACAGCGCCCCGATCTGGCCGCCCGGCATCTCGGCCAGCATCGTCTGCACCAGATCGCCGCCGCCCATGCGCGTGAACACCAGCGCAAAGGCCGTGGCACCGAGCAGGATCACGAAGATCATCGAGGTGATCGCCATGGTCGAACGGTTCGTCTCGACAATCACGGCGGCGAATTGCGGCCGCAGCGCGCCGCTGGCAAGTACCGCGACCGATCCCGCCAGGACTGCGACGATCAGCAGCGTCAACAGCCCGAACGCCCCCGCCAGCGCCCCCACCGCGACCAGCACGGCAAGAAAGCCCAGCCAGAAGGTCATCAGGCGCTTTTCCAACGCCTCGGCATTGCCGGACCCGTCATCCAGATAGTGGTCGGCCAGCATCTTGACGATCATCAGGAAGATCGCGCCCAAAGAACCGACCGACGCACTTTCCGTAGGTGTGGCAACGCCCGCGATGATCGATCCCAGAACGGCGATGATCAGCGCCATCGGCGGCACCAGCGCCACCACTGCGCGGCGGCCCAGACCGCGCCGCTCTTCGGCCGACATCGGCAGCGCCGGGCATGCCTTGGGGTCCATGAAGGCGCGGAAGGCGATGTAAAGCCCGTACAGGAAGGCCAGCGCGATGCCCGGGATGAAGGCCCCCGCGAACAGGTCACCGACCGAGATGGTATCAGGCGCGAAATTGCCCAACTCCATCTGCGCCGAGGCATTGGCCCCCTGCAGGATGTCGGCCACGAAGATCAGCACGGTCGAGGGCGGGATGATCTGCCCCAGCGTGCCCGCCGCACAGATGATGCCGGTCGCGACGCGCGGGTCGTATCCGGCACGCATCATGGCAGGCAGCGACAATAGGCCCATCGTCACCACGGTCGCCCCGACAACCCCGGTCGAGGCCGCAAGCATGGTGCCCACGATCACGACGGAAAAACCCAAGCCCCCGCGCAGGGTGCCGAACAACTGGCCCATCGTGGTCAGCAGCACCTCGGCGATGCGGGATTTTTCCAGCACCACCCCCATGAAGACGAAGAGCGGCACCGCGATCAGCACCGGATTGGTGATCACCCCGAAGAAGCGGGTGGCCAGCGACGACAGCAGATGCATGTCGAACGATCCGGTCGCATAGCCCAAAAGGGCGAACACGATCGACAGCCCCCCCAGCGCGAAGGCCACCAGATAGCCGAACATCAGCGTGACAAGGATGACGACAAAGAACAGGCCAGCAAGAATCTGGCCGGACAGGACGGGATCCATGACTGTCCCCCCCTTAGTGGCTGGAGGCAGAGGCGGCGAATTCCTCGCGCCCGCGCAGAACAAGAAGACTGCGTGCGATCATCGCCGCCCCTTGCAACAGGACAAGCGCGACGAAAATCATCAGCGTGCCCTTCAGCAGCCAGTAATTCTGCAACCCGCCGGGATTGGGCGACATTTCATCCGCCGCCCATGAATTGCCGACCATGGTCCAGAAGGCCCAGCCACAGACCAGAACGAAGGGGATCAGAAAGATCACCGTCTGGATCAGATCGGCCCGCGCCCGCCCGCGCGCCGTCCAGCGCGAGTAAAAGATATCAACCCGCACGAAGCCGCCCACAACCATGGTGTAGCCCGCGCCAAGCACGATCACCGCGGCATGTTGCCAGACATAGAGGTCTTGCAACCACGTGAAATTGGTATTGAGCGCATAGCGCGTATAGACGGTCGCGAAACAGACCAGCACCGTTCCCAGCGCCATCCACGACACGACGTTGCCTATCGTCCGGTTCAGCCCTTCGGACCACCGGACAAATCCCTCAAGACTCATTAATCTTCCCCCTGTTTCCGGCCTTTTTCCGCAGCGCATCCTCCAGAGGGATGCCCCTCCTAACGGTGCGCTCCGGCACGGCGCGATTTTCTCGTCGCGAGATGGGTGTCAGAAGACGGTTTGAGAAGACATGCGCGGCGCTCTCCGCGAAATATTCTTTCGCCGCAGGCGGTACATCCGTCATATAATCACACGCCGGGGCGAGGAAACCTTCCGGCGTGGTGCCGGCCCCAGCCAGATTGGGGCTTTTGAGCCTTCGACTCAATTGCCGTGAACCGCGCGAAGATCCCAGGAGGCGGGCTTCACCTTGGGCGCGCAGTGTGCGCGTCGCGACAGGCGAGGGTGGTTCCGCGGCTGCCCATCGCAACCAATGACGACGGCCCTGGTGACCCGTTTTGACCGCCTGGGATGGGAGGGTCGGATGACATCGACGGATCGGTCAGCCCGCAGCCGATGCAGGCGGATGGGTCTGTCCCGGTTTGGTGACGCTCCTTGGTTAGGGTCAGGACCCATTGATCATCCTGTCGCGGCGTGATTCAGCCTCCGCGTGGAGACTGACCAATGATCAACCTTTTCTGGCTGAGCGCCGCGCGGATCGCTCGGCTTGCCCCCTTATTTGCGAAGAGCCACGGGAAGCCGCGCGTCGATGACTGGCGGGTGTTGAGTGGCATAATGCTCATCAATCGCAACGGCTTGCGCCGGTGCGATGCGCCAAAGGAGAATGGGCCGTCGAAAACCCTCTATAGCCGATGGAAGCGCTGGAGCGTTAAGGGGGTCTTCGCCCGGATGATGGAAGGCTTGGCCTCTGATGCCGCTGTTGCGAAGACGGTGATGATGGACGCGACCTATCTCAAGGCGCATCGCACTGCGACGAGCCTGCGGTTAAAAAGGGGGGGCAGCCGGCTCAAAAGGCCGTAAGCGGTGTATAGGCCCTATAACTCCACATCGCGGCCAAGATTTTTCTCTGCACTTTCTTCGGCGTCGGCAGAATTCGGGCTTCTGGGCCTTTGATTCGATTGCTGTGAACCGCGCGGAGATATCGGGAGGGGAGCTGTCCCAGATGCCCACGCAGTGAGTGCATTGCACTCGGCGCGTGTGGTTGCGCGCCTGTCCGTTGTGGCCAATGACGACGGCCCGGGTGTCATGGCCCGACACCCAGTTTTTCATTTCCGTGATCTGTCCCGGATAGGTCCGAGACAAGAGATGATCAGGGGTCGATTTGTCCGACCGGGCAGTGCCACGGCATCAGCAGACCGTAATCGACCTCTTCGCCCCACTGACGCTCGATCTCCTCGACCACGCAGTTCAGGTAGCGGCGAGGATTGATCTTGTTCAGGCG